>SVRB01000059.1 GCA_015065045.1 Oscillospiraceae bacterium
AAAGATTCCCGTACTTAAGGGAGAAACAAATACAGTTTCAGTTATGGCTTACGGCTATAACCCGATGATTGCAGACAAGAGCCCCTACCACAGCGCATTATATGCAGTAGCTGAAAGCGTTGCAAGAATGGTTGCGGCAGGTGTAAATTACGAAGATTGTTACTTGACGTTCCAGGAATATTTCGAAAGAACAAACAACAAGCCTGAAAGATGGGGCAAACCTTTTGCAGCTCTCCTCGGCGCATTTAAGGCACAGACAGAGCTTGGACTTGCAGCTATCGGCGGTAAGGACAGTATGAGTGGTACGTTTGAACAGATCGACGTTCCGCCTACACTCGTTTCATTTGCATGCGCTGCAACAAAGCTTCAGAATATTACAACTCCCGAATTTAAGGCTGCAGGCAGTAAGGTATACTTTATTGCTCCTGAATATGATGAAAACGGAATCGTATGCTTCGAATCCTTGAAGAAGGTATTTGCATACATTCACTCACTCATTACCGATAAGAAGGCAAAGGCTGTATATACACTTGGCTACGGCGGTATAGCAGAAGCGATCGCAAAGATGAGCTTTGGTAACGAGATCGGCTTTGAGTTTGATGAAAATAAGGATATGAAGGAATTGTTCGTAACAAAGTACGGTTCATTCATTGTTGAAACAGACGCTGAGATCGAAGGCGTGCTTCTCGGTAAGACAACAGAAAAGGCAGCTATCGTTGTAAACGGCGAAGAAATTTGCATAAAGGCTCTTAAGGAAGCTTGGGAAGCTCCTTTGCAGAAGGTGTTCCCGACAGAAGCTAAGGGTGTTGGTAAGGATACAACAGAAACGTTCTCATATACAGAAAGAAACGTTTCAAGACCTGCAATTAAGGTTGCAAAGCCCAGAGTTATTATTCCTGTATTCCCCGGTACAAACTGCGAATACGACACAGCAAGAGCATTTGAAAGAGCAGGAGCAGAGGCTGAAATATTCGTACTCCGTAATATTAACTCCGATGTACTTACACAGTCGATCAGAGAGTTTGCAGAGAAGATAGATAACAGCCAGATCCTTATGATTCCCGGTGGCTTCTCAGGTGGTGACGAGCCCGACGGTTCAGGTAAGTTTATAACAGCGGTTCTCCGTAACCCCAGAATTAAGGAAGCTGTAACAAACCTTCTCGAAAACAGAGATGGACTTATGCTCGGTATCTGTAACGGTTTCCAGGCGCTTGTTAAGTCAGGACTTCTTCCTTACGGAAAGATTATGGATACTATGGAAACAGATAGTCCTACGCTTACGTTTAATGCGATCGGCAGACACCAGTCACAGATGGTACAGACAAGAATCGCATCTGTTAAGTCTCCTTGGTTTGCAAACGTAAATACAGGTGATATTCATACAGTTCCGATAAGCCATGGTGAAGGTAGATTTACAGCACCGGAAGCTCTTATCAGAAAGATGGTTGAAAACGGACAGATCGCAACTCAGTACGTTGACGAAAAGGGTAATCCGACAATGGATATTACGTTCAACCCCAACGCATCTGATTTTGCTATTGAAGGTATCACAAGCCCCGACGGAAGAATCCTCGGTAAGATGGCGCACAGCGAACGTATAGGCAACGGTGTTGCAATAAACGTTCCCGGTGAACAGGACCAGAAGATATTCTTGTCAGGTGTTGAATACTTCAAATAATAAACGTTAAGAAAAACGCTTATGGTAAAAATACCATAGGCGTTTTTGATTTTTAAATATAATTTGAACAAATATATATAGTTTTGCATAAAATACTCTTGAAAAAGCAATTGAGAAGGGGATAAATAATGCAGAACGAAAAGAAATATTTTGCATCAGCGAATACCGAAAAAGGATTTGTGTCATATTTTGATGAAATATACGGTTGTCTTGAAAGGGTGTATATAATAAAGGGTGGACCCGGCACGGGTAAATCGCATTTTATGAGAAATATAGCTGATGAAGCAGAAGGAAATGGATATTCGGTTGAATATTTTTATTGCTCATCAGATCCGCTATCGCTTGATGGAATAATTATAGAGGAGTTAGGCGTGGCTGTTATTGATGGTACTTCTCCGCATACTTATGATCCAAAGGTTCCGGGTATAAGGGAGGTAATAATAAATTTAGGGAACCATTGGGACAGTAAGAAGCTTGAGAAGAATAAAGATGAGATATGCAGGCTTGTAAACGAAAAGTCAATGCTTTACAATAACGTATATAATTACTTATCTGCAGCAGGCAGAGTAGAGTCTGAAATCAGAATATTTAACAGAAGAGCAGTAAAGTTTGAGAAAATGCAGGCGGCTGTAAACAGACTCAGCAAGGGATGGAAGCAGGGAGACGGGTATAAGAAGAAAATTCGTTTGGTAGAGGGAATTTCGCACGCAGGGCATATTGTTTATAATACTTATCACGATTTGGCAGAAAATAAATACGTAATAAAGGATAGATATGGGGTAGGAACGCTGTTTATAGATATGATAATTAAGTGCGCAGAGAACAAGAGATTAAAGATCGTGTACAGTCCGTCATATATTGATGCATCAAGCGTTATGGGAGTATATTTACCTGAGATATCTCACTCTTTTGTGATATGTGAGGATAATTCTATAGATAAAAAACAGATAAATATGGATAGATTTGTTGATGCTGAGATTATTAAGAGTAATAAGCAGAAAAACCGTTTTGCAAGGAGATGCCTTAATTCACTGTATGAGGGTGTACAAAAGGGATTTGACGATATATTTGATATACATTCAAAAATTGAGGGATATTATATAAATGCTATGGATTTTTCTAAAAATATAGCTCTTGCGGGAAAAATAAAGGAAGAAATTTTTAAAATATAAACAAAAAATGCTCACTGAAAAGGTGAGCATTATTTTGTTATAGGATAGTAAATAATTCCGTTCATTGTGAGGGTGCCGTTTGAGTTGATGGTATAATCGATGGTTGTTGCTTCTCCGTGGTTATCGATTGTAATGGTGTTGTCAGTAACGGAAAATCTATATTTTTCGTCTCCTTTTTTCAAAAAACCGTCAGTATCAAATTCAATAATGTTTCCTTCGTGCTCCCACGTGCCGATGATCTGGTGTCCTTCGACTTTTGAGGCGCATCCGAATAAGAGAGTAAGCGATAGAAAAATAGGAATTATGAGTCTTTTTATTTTCATAAATATATATTAGCCTTTTCTTTTTTTGTAATAGTATCTGCAAAACTGGTGCGTAATAAACTGGAATTTTTTTATGATAAGGCGGTAAAAAGCGGCAAACTTGACATAGGAAGGCAAAAATGATATAATTAAGGGTAGGATTATTAACTATTTTTTTAATGAATGAGAGATGTAGAGCTTATGGATATGAAAAAGGGAATAGCCGTTGGCGGCATAATATTTTTTGCACTATCTGTTGTTTTAACGTTGACGTTAGCTTTGATTATTACAATATTTAATAATCCAAAATACGAGCCCGCGCCCCCCGAGGCACCAAGATTGGTTGGTTTGAGTATTTCAGGAGAATCGATAAATTTTTCTCCCGAAATAAGATATTATGAGGTAAAGATTCCGCTCGGGAATCCGGCTGTACCTACAATAAGCGCAAGCGTAAAAGAGGGAATAGCTTTAGAAATCAATCAAGCGCTTATTCCGGATGGAAAAAAAGAGGGGTCAGCAAAGATTTTGCTTGATGACGGTGTATTTACAAACAGCTATGAGATAAAATTCATAAAGGATAAATCAAAGGGATTTGTACTTCAGTTTGACGATAGATATTTGTTTACACCCGATTACAAATTAAAGGACGGAGAAAAATTTAATTTTGTAGTTGAGGGTGAAGGAAAAAATATAGAGGTCGACTCAAACGGCTTGATAAAAGTAATTGCAGTCAGCGAGCATTCTTCTACTGTAAAGGCATTGGTTGGAGACAAGACAGTTGATGATTTAAAGATAGACAAGACTATTAAAGCTGTAATTGATTTATTTATTGTTACCGGTCAGGGAAATGCCGCAGGTGAGGGCGGAAATGCTGAGGAAAGCATTAAGACAAAAGAGGGAACTGCGTATACCATAGAGCTTGAGGACAGAAAAAATGAGTTGAAGGATCTATCTCAGGGAAGAAACGGTTTTACACCTGCTTTGGCTGAAGAATGGTATGAAAAAACGGGAAGAAAGGCTTTGTTTATACAGACGGCTGTTTCCGATGTTTCCGTAACACAGTGGACGCCTGAGGGCGAAGCTTTTAATATGGCTGTAAGCCGTATAGAATATTTTTTGGATAAGCTTTCGTCAGATGAATCAAACTATGTAATAGATAAAAGAATATGCTTGTGGCTTCAGGGTGAATGGGATATTTCAAAGAGAATGAGTCCTGAGGAATATATAAAGCATTTTACATCGTTTAAAAATGGAATAAACGAAAGAATAAAAGTAGAAATGACAGCGATAATTCCTGTTCGTTCATCTGAGATAATAGATAACACAAAGGTTATTTTTGACGATATAACCGCAGCTCAGTATAAGCTAAGCAATATGTTCTCCGACGTAAGAATAATTACAACGCTTCCGGAACAGGCAAGCATGGAAAATGGTTATATAAGCGTAGGAAACTTGTATTATACACAGACGGGATATAATTATATAGGTGAGGATATTGCAAATAACTTATATAATTATTATAACGAAGGTATAGACCGCTCGGTAAATAAGATTGAATTGTACGGGAATCAAAAGAACCATATGTATGAGCAGGGAAAGGTTCTCAGACTCAAAAAGGGAGAAACTATTCGTACTATAGCGCTTATAACACCGTTGTATGCTAAGGACACTAAGGTAAACGTAATATTTGATAAAAGCAAGATAAAATATTCGGAAGCAGGCTTTATTTCGATTGCCGATGGAAACAATGAATACGGCTTGTTTGAAGTGGTATTTGAGTGTGAGGGCGTAGAGCTTAAGCTTCTTATAGAACATTATGATGACAGCGCAGAAATGATTGGCAAGAAACAATCATACGTTTGGGAATTTAATGATTTGAACGAAAAGTCAAATACAAATTTGCTTACGATAACAGATAAATCAGTACCCGAAAAATATACCATTCAAGATGGTGTGATCGTAACAAACGAAAGAGCTGTGGATTTCTCATTTGAGAAACAGCTTGAATTCACGTCCGACGTTGGATGGGATATTGAGTGGAAGGGCAGTTTGAATGATAACGGAATAATTGTCGGAAATTCATTCAGTACAAGAGGGTATATATACCTTGCACCCTTTGCAGAAAATATGGGATATTCAATAAGAATGGTTGACAATGACGGAAAGACATTCTACTTACCGTATGGCGAACACGCAAACGATAATAGAAGTATGAACGTATGGCGTATCAACTATACTAAAGAGAGCAGAACGTTAACGCTTTATGTTAATGGACTAGTTGTATCAAGTGTTGATGTAGAGAAGGATTTTAAATTTACGATGACGAATCTTTTCGGCAGATACGGAAACGAAAATATAAACTATTGTTATACGGGAAGTATTGATTATTTCAGTGTATCTATAGGATAAAATGGTTAAGAAAGAGGGGTTAAATATGAGTTTAGGCAAGACGATCAGATGGATGATGGCTATAGTTTGTGTAATTCTCGTGTTTGTCTCCTCTGCGTTTGTTAGCCAAGGTGCTACGGAAAAAACGGTATATCTTCGCGACGGAGGAAACGGGGACGGTTCGTCGTATGAACGCGCGATAGGTGATTTTAAATCAGCCGTCAGACTTCTTGCTGACAGCGGCGGAAGGATAGTTATCTGCGGCAAATATACATTTAACCGTTTGATTGCATTGTCGGAGCAAAGCGGCACGGCAAACGGAAACAGAACGATTACCGTAACAAGCGTTGACGGTGATAAGGATTATAGAATTACCGACAATGCTGCGCTCTGCGTTGGAGATAACGAGACCAGCGCTAATATAGTATTGGCAGGAAATTTTGTTTTTGAAAAAATGAATATTATAACGAACGGAAGTGAGACTCCGAGAGCGATAATATGCGGAGGCAATAAAACTGTATTTGGCGAGGGAATTATATGCAAAAAGATTGGGAATGCGCCGCATATTTCTGTTGTCGGTATTACGTTAAGCGATAGTGTAGACAAGAGCGGTAAAATAACGATCGAGAGCGGAACTTATAATTACGTATGCGCAGGAAATAGAAACGGAATTCATAAGGGTGATACAACGCTTACGATAAATGGTGGAACGTTTGAGGGCTTTGTCTCTGTGTCGGGTATAGAAGATGAGAAAAATATACAGAACGGAGATGCAGAACTTACAATAAACGGAGGCAGCTTTCTGAATTCGGTAGGCGCGCTGACAGAGGTATCCGGTGAGCTTTCTGTGGTTATCAACGGAGGAACGTTTAGAAAGAGCATTGTTGCGTTAGGCCGCAAGAATGTTATTGATATAAACGGCGGAACACTTCAGAATGTTGAGGTTATTAGAGTTGGTGTATCGGATGCAGCCGATACTGATGACAATGACAAGAACAATAATAAAAATTATTCGTCAACGGTTAATATAAACAACTATACCGGAGACGTAGATAAGCTTGTGTCAAAGATACAGGGTACAGATGTAAAAATAAATATCAAAACAGAGGGCGGAAGTGATATTGAAACAAATCAGAATCCGCCGACAACAACACCATCCGGTGATGATGAGCCGTTAACAACAACGCCTGAGGATGTAGAAGAAAATGATAAGACCGTACCGGAGAAAGAAGCAAGAACGTATCTTTTAGGTAATAAAGAGAATACGGTTGTTGCTTGTGTGGCTCTTGGCGGAGTTGTGTTTTTGGCGGTAATTGCATTGGTGTATAGACTTATACACGAAAAAAATAACAAAGAACCTAATAAATAAAAAAACCGATAAATTTCTGTTTTTAGAAATTTATCGGTTTTTTATATATCAAATTACAGTAATCAGGAAATACCCTGAGCAATCATTGCTTCAGCAACCTTAAGGAAGCCTGCAATGTTAGCGCCTGCAACGAGGTCATAACCAAGACCGTATTCTTCAGCAATTTTTGCTGACTGATCATGGATATTCTTCATGATTGAGTGAAGCTTTGCATCAACTTCTTCTGCAGTCCAGCTGTATCTCATACTGTTCTGGCTCATTTCGAGAGCAGAAACTGCAACGCCGCCTGCGTTTACAGCTTTAGAAGGAGCAACAGCTAATACGCTGTTCTTGAGGAATTTCAATGCTTCGTTAGTTGTAGGCATATTGGAAACTTCGATGTAATATTTAACCTTGTTTCCAACTATCTTGATTGCTTCGTCCATTGTTACTTCATTCTGAGTAGCGCAAGGCATGATGATATCAGCTTTTACGCCCCAAGGTTTTTCGCCCTTAAAGAACTTTGCAGAAGGATACTTTATAGCATAATCTTCAGCTTTGTCACGACCGGAAGCTCTCATTTCGAGAAGGTAATTGATCTTTTCGCCTGTAATACCGTCTTCGTCGTAAATGTAACCGTCAGGACCTGAAATAGTAACTACTTTAGCACCAAGCTCAGCAGCTTTTTTACATACACCCCATGCAACGTTGCCAAATCCGGAAACCGCAATTGTTTTGCCTTCAATAGACTCGCCGAAGTGCTTCAAAACTTCACAAGCATAATAAACAGCGCCGAAACCTGTAGCTTCAGGGCGAACAAGAGAGCCGCCGTAGCTGAGGCCCTTACCTGTAATAACGCCGTTTTCAAAACCGCCTCTGATTCTCTTGTACTGACCGTAGAGATAACCAATTTCTCTTGCACCAACACCGATATCACCGGCGGGAACGTCAACATCGGGACCGATGTATCTGTAGAGTTCTGTCATAAATGCCTGGCAGAATCTCATGATTTCAGCATCGCTCTTACCTCTGGGGTCAAAGTCACTTCCGCCCTTTGCACCGCCGATAGGAAGACCTGTCAAGCTGTTTTTGAATGTCTGTTCAAAACCAAGGAACTTCATGATACCGATATAAACAGAGGGATGGAAACGAAGTCCGCCCTTGTAAGGACCGATAGCTGAGTTGAACTGTACTCTATAACCACGGTTTACGTTT
Organism: Oscillospiraceae bacterium; assembly: GCA_015065045.1. Classification (GTDB taxonomy): domain Bacteria; phylum Bacillota; class Clostridia; order Oscillospirales; family CAG-272; genus RGIG1995. Next base: position 8,104 of record SVRB01000059.1, read on the forward strand.
ACGTTACCGTTATCATCTACCCAAGATACTCTGAAAGAAACCTGTCTGTCGGGTTCAGCCATTCTTTCGAGAATGCCGTACTTTTCATATTCGGGGTGCTTGTTTACAACTGCTTCGAGGCTTTCGTATACTTCTTCAACTGTCTGAATAAATTCAGGTTCGTTGTAGTTACGAGCTTTTACCTGTTCGATTGTTCTCTGAATGTAAGAATTCATAAAAACCTCCTGTAATTTTACATATATAAAGTATTATTTTTTAACTAAAAAATCTTAATAATATTATACTGTATTTTGCTGAAATGTGTCAATGTGAAACATTAACGAAATTGACAGCCTCAAACGGAATGATTTGTGTAATATTTACAAAAAAACTACATATTCGGGTTAATATAATAAAAAAATAAATCATAAAACTTAATAAAATTAAGCAAAAAACTTAAAATAAAAAAACAATCATTAAAAAAGTGGTGTAAATAGCATAAAAAACAAGTTTAACTAAATGAGGCAATTAAAAATATAAAAAACAGTTGCTTTTGTTTAATATGAATAAATGCGGCGTATTAAGGTTTATGTGGTTTGCAAATTGTGTAACAGAAATAAAAAACGATATTTTGATAGATTTGCACAGATTAAGGTGTTGTTAAATAAAAAAAGTTAAAAAATATTATAAAAATTGCAAAATCATATTTTAATTTGTAAAATAATGTGTTATAATAGATATATCAATATAGACTTTTCAAAAAAACTTGAAAATGGTATTTGTGGGGGAAAATATGAAAGAGAATATTTTTGGTGAGCTTAGTGTAATCAGCATGAGAGGCGGCGAAACTTTTGCCGGAAACGTTGATTATTATTTAAAGCAATGGAGAGAATCCGATGAGTCGTTTGTAATTAACGCGGACTGTCCCAGATTTGGAACAGGTGAAGCGAAGTGCTTGTTGAAGCAGTCGCTCAGAGGACATGACGTTTTCATTATCGCGGAT
>SVRB01000060.1 GCA_015065045.1 Oscillospiraceae bacterium
ACTGCTGTGCCGTATTTTTCCGCGTTGAAGAATGGGTCTTGCGCAATTGATGGCTGTGAACCATGTCAGGCGGGGAACCGAGCAGCATTAAGCAGTATGTTCGATGTGCCGCAAGGACGCCTGTTCTGAGTGGAATATACGGTGAACGGGTATATGTCCATATTCGATTTAAAGGTGTATGGTCTTATAACGCATCTTGCTTTTTAAATACCAAAAAGGAGAGAACATATGCATCAGGCTTTATACAGAAAATGGCGCCCTGCTGATTTCGACGACGTTTGCGGTCAGGACCACATTACTTCTATACTTAAATTCGAAGTTGCAAATAATAAAACAACTCACGCATATTTGTTCTGCGGTTCTCGCGGAACCGGTAAAACTACCTGCGCTAAAATCTTGTCAAAAGCCGTAAACTGCCTTAACCCTGTTAACGGCAATCCTTGTAACAAATGCTCCTCCTGTCTTTCTGTCGACTCCGGTACAGCTACAGACGTTTACGAAATGGACGCTGCAAGCAACAACGGTATTGACAACATCAGAGATATCAGGGACGAGGTTTTATATACTCCTTCCGAGCTTAAAAATCGCGTTTATATTATTGACGAGGTTCATATGCTTTCATCAAGTGCGTTTAATGCGCTCTTGAAAACACTTGAAGAACCTCCGGAAAACGTTATTTTTATACTTGCTACAACGGAAACACAAAAAATACCGGCAACTATTCTCTCCCGTTGCCAAAAATTTGATTTCAGACGTATTCCTACAGCAACTATAGCTGATAGATTATCCTATATAGCAAACGAAGAAAACATTAAAATCGATTCGGACGCCGCATTTCTTATTGCTAAATTAGCAGAGGGCGGTATGCGTGATGCTATAAGTATGCTCGAGCTTTGCTCGGGTGAGCATAACGAGATTACTACTGAAACTGTTATTCAGACAACAGGAATAAACAGCCGTGGCAGCATCGTTCAAACAATTGAGGCTATTCTTAAAAAGGATTACGAAACCATCTTAGAACAAATAAATACACTTCATATTTCATCTCTTGATATATCTGTTTTTTGGAACGATCTCTTGTCTTATTATAGAGATATGTTTGTAATTAAGAATACAAAAAATCCTAAAAACTATCTTGACGTTACCGAAAATGAATTTGAAGAAATAAAACGTATTGCAGATAAGTTTACCAACGCTGTTATTGCTTCGCACCTGTCACAGCTTGAAGAAGGCTTTAACGCTATGCAAAAGCCTAATGCTTCAAAAAGACTTTGCGCTGAGATGACACTTATAAAAATGTGCGACAACAAGCTTTCTACAAGCAACGAGGTCCTCGTTGAAAGAATTACAGCTTTAGAAGATAAGTTAGCATTGGGAACGTTTACACAGACTCCTATCGAAGTTAAAATCGAGGAGCCGAAAAAGAATGAGACAACCATAAAGCAAAATAACGAAATCGAGCATGAAAAGATATATGCTGACAAGCAACAGAAAAAAGTTCTTAAGCAGCTCAACTGTTGGCCTGAGGTTGTTAAAAAATATTCAAGAACAGACGTAAGCACATCGTCGTTTCTTGGTATGTCTTACGCTTACAAAGACGGCGATGACATCGTGATTCGTGTTCCGGGGTCATTCACTTATGATATTATATGTCAGACAAACGTTAAAGAAAAGCTTATCGGTCTTATAAACTCAATCGAAGGCACTTCCCTCTCAATTTCAAGCCTTAAGGTTGAAATAAACGCTGAAAAGCCAACCTTTGATGATGATTCGGGAATTGATGAGATCATTCAGAACAGTCAATAAATAACATTTACCATACACAAGGAGAATTTAAAATGAAAGCAAGATTACCTCAGGGAATGGGCGGCGGTCCTCAGAATATGCAGGCTATGTTAAGACAGGCTCAGAAAATGCAGGAAGACATGGCTAACCTTCAGGAAGACCTCGACAACCGTGAATATGAAATTAAAGCAGGCGGCGGCGCTGTTGTACTTACTATAAGCGGCAAAAAACAGATCCAGTCTCTCGTTATTGACAAGGATATCGTTGATCCCGACGATACAGAAACATTGGCAGACGTTTTGACTGCAGCTTTTAACGAAGCTATCCGCACTGTTGAAGATACAAATCAAAAAGAAATGGAAAAGATTACCGGCAGCATTAGTATGCCCGGAATGTTTTAATTAAAATGTCAGAATTTATTCCACCTCTTGAAATACTTATCGAACAATTTCAGCGTCTCCCCGGAATCGGAAGAAAGACAGCGCAAAGACTCGCTTTTTCTATCGTTGATTCACCTGAAGAAGATGTATTGAAATTTGCCGAAAGTCTTGTTAATGCAAAAAACAACATACACTACTGCCCCTCTTGTTATAACTTCAGCGAGGGTGGTCTTTGCTCGGTCTGTCGTAACGAAGAAAAGGATAAATCTGTTATCTGCGTCGTAGAAGATGCTAAAGTTCTTATGGCAATCGAAAGGGTTAAGGGCGCTAACAAATATAACGGTCTCTACCACGTCCTTCACGGTGTAATATCTCCGCTCGACGGAATAGGCCCGGAACAGCTTAAAATAAAAGAGCTGCTTGAAAGAGTCGCATCCCCCGAGCTTAAGGAAGTTATTATTGCAACAAACCCTTCAGTTGAGGGAGAAGCTACAGCTATGTATCTTACAAGGCTGTTAAAACCATTTGGCTTAAAAATAACAAGACTCGCATTCGGTATTCCTGCCGGCGGAGACTTGGAATATACTGACGATATGACACTTCTCTACGCCTTAGAGGGTAGACGAGAACTTTAAAAACAAAACACTCTGATATAAATCAGAGTGTTTTTTTATTAGTTATTTTTAAATACCCACTTCTTTTGAATAACGTAACTGCAGATAAACAGAAAAGTATCAATTACTACCTTAGCAAGAGTCAAAATGCCGGCGCTTTCTGTGTTAATTATTATTTCTGCCAATGTTACAAGTCCTGCTGATACAAGCATCTGAGGAATACATAACGCATAATACTTGAACAATGTCTTTATATTAGAACTGTTATTTCCAAACACAAGCTTCTTATTAAACGTATAGTTAAAGACAGAAGAACAAGCTCTTGCTATTACCGTACATATAATCGTTGCATTGTTAACTGACCCAAGCAAAAGCATAAGCACATAGAAAGCTGCTATATCAATAACAAATGAACCAACAGACGAAACTATATACTTCAGTATCTGCTTGTAAATCCTGATAGAGTCCTTGATGGGATCAAAATGCGAGGTAGCATTTTCATCTATGTATACAGTATTGATTTCTACCTCGTCGAACGGAATATTGTTTTTCCCAAAATCGAGAAGCATATTTGTTTCATATTCGTACCTCTCGCCCTTTGTCTGAACAAAAACAGGAAGATATTCAGCAGGAATAGCACGAAGCCCCGTCTGTGTATCTGTAATCTTCAAACCGCAAGCTGTCAAGAACATAAATGACGTAAGCTTATTACCAAACTTACTTCTCGGAGGAACGTCAGGCTTAGAGAAATCTCTTACACCGAGCACAACTCCTTTTTTTTCGATCATTTTCTCAGCGCAAGCTCTTATATCGGAAGGAACGTGTTGTCCGTCACCGTCAGCGGTAACGATTCCAACTCCGCTTCTGTTTGAAATATAATATTCCATTGCAGTTTTGAGAGCTCTGCCCTTCCCCTTATTTACCTCGTGCACAAGCACGGTAACTTCAGGAAATACACGTACCTCATCAAAATATTTATTATAATCCTCTCCGCCGCCATCATCGATAACTATGATATCCTTAAAGCCCGATTCAATCAATCCATGCACGACACCGCGCAGCTTTTCATCCGGCTTATATGACGGAAGAACAACTGAAACATCCTGATAATTTGGCATAACACTTTACCTTCTTTTCATCTATCTTTTTATTTTACTGCATTTAAATAGCTTTCAGACAAAAACTCGTCTGAAATTATATTTGAAACGTAACCGCGAAGCTGTGAGAGAGATGTAATTCTACCATAGCTTCCAATTCCGTGCTTCCTTGCCTGTTCCTCCGTATATTCTTCTAATAGATATACTCTGTTATCATAAAAAGCATTTCCCCAGTCAAACACTGTAGGAATAAACACTACGTTCTCTATCTCAGGCTTTGATCCTTCAATTGACACTATGTCAAATGTTATCATTCCACCTACCATATTGTATGCGTACGCCTGTTCTGCCATAAAGTTTCCAAGAGAAAATACACACAAAGTATCATTTCCATCCTTACCCTTTATCCACTCAACAGGCTGTATAACGTGAGGATGGTGACCTAATATAACGTCAACACCTGCATCGGCAAATTTTTTCGCGTAGATCTTCTGATTATTATTAGGGTTAAACCTTCCCTCGTCTCCCCAGTGAACAGACACAAAGACTAAATCTGCCTTTTCTTTGGCTTTTGCAACCTCTTCTTCGATATTCGCTTCGTTCAAATAAGGAATATAAGTATCATATTTAGATGAAGGTCTGAGCCCGTTTGTATGCTCTGTATACGAAAGAAAAGCAATTTTTATTCCGTTATTTTCGTGAACGACAATATTATCGTATGCTTCCTTATTTTTATATCCGCCGGTAATTGTTACAGGTAAGCCGCTCAAAAAGTCAATCGTCTTTTCAAGCCCCACATTACCCTTGTCAAGCATATGGTTATTAGCCATTCCTATAACGTCAAAGCCAAGCTCAACAAGATCATGTCCCATATCCTGCGGACCGTTAAACATTGGATAATACGAAAATTCATATCCGTCGCCGCACATCAAAGTTTCCTGATTTATGAACGCTACGTCTGCATTCTTTATTAAATCAGCAACCTCTGTATATATTGGCTTAAAATCATACTTTCTGCCGCCTGCAGTTCCGTTCCTCTGTGCGTCTCTTACAGTACCATAGTAAACGATATTATCTCCAACGCCTAAAAACGAAACCTTTTTATAATCAACCTTGTTCTCGGGAGTATCCGGAATATTCTGAGATAACGTTACCTGCGTATCATTCTCACTTTGAAACTCAATACCGCTTCCGCCAGAACACGATACCAATATAAAACAAAGCACAAATATTATACTTAAATAAACTTTTTTCATTTATTCTCCTATGGTTTTGCACCATCAAAATTTCTCTATTTTAAATAGCTCGGAAGAAATTCGCTTGAAATAATAGACTTGACTCTATCCTTTAATGAGGAATATGTAAACTTCGTATAATTCTGAACTCCGTGCTTCTTTGCAAGATCCTCTGTATAATCCTCAAGCATATAAACCTTAAATTCTGTTCTTACGGGATTTCCGTCAACATCCTTATTACTGAAATTCGCTATTGTATATTGACACATAATAGGCTTAAATATTGGATTTTCTATTCTGATCTCGCCATCTTCCTTCACTATATCAAAAGTCATCATTCCGCCAAGCATATTCTTTGAATTAAGCATTCCGGAAATAAAGTTACCAAGCGAGTATACACACAAAGTCTTATTTCCCGAAGCTCCTTCGATCCACTCAACAGGCTGTACTGTGTGTGAGTGATGGCCTATTATAACGTCGGCTCCGTTGTCAGCAATAAGCTTTGCGAGTCTCTTTTGCTCATTTGTGGGCTTATCAACATTCTCTGATCCCCAGTGCATCGATACAACAACAAAATCTGCCTTTTCTTTTGCCAACGCGATATGTCGGGTAATCGTCGCATCATTTGCAATGGGCGCTATATATCCTGCCTTCTGAGAGGCTGAATTCATATAAGTACCGTTAGTTGAAGACGGATTATAAGTATACGCCAAAAAAGCAATATTCACACCGTCAACGTTCATTACTCTTATGTTATCATAATCAGCATTGTTCTTATATCCGCCAATTTGGAGTACAGATTTGGTTGCCCAATAAGCTATCGTATCAGCATATCCCGTTGTCTTATGGTCAACGTCAAACATATGGTTGTTTGCTATATTTACAACGTTAAATCCCAAATCCACCAAAGCATTTCCCGATTCCTCAGGCGCATTAAAATTCGGGTATCCCGAAATTGCAGTATTAGCAATAGGAGCCTCATGGTTTACAAACGCAATGTCCGCAGCCTTTATTTCATCGGCGATATGCTCATACATATCGTTAAAATAATATTTCCCGCTATAATTTTGCATACCCGATGCAATTTCTTCTGCTTCCCAGTAAATTGCAGAATGTATCAAAGCGTCTCCTACCGCGGCAAACTTTATTACCTTCTTTTCGTTGTTTACAACGGGAACGTCAACGCTACCGTTGCCTGTTGTATCGTCTGTATTATTAACCTTTGTATCCTCTGTCTGTTCAGTATCGGTCGGAGAATTCATTCCACCGTTTCCCACACTCAAGCATCCAACAAGACTTAATAATAAAACAAAAGCAATAATCGAAAATAAAACTCTTTTCATAATATTATACCCTATCATTTTTAATAATCAAAGCTTAAGATTTTGAACGTATTCTGCCGAGAATGTTGCCGCCACAGCTCCGTCAGCCGCCGCTGTTATAACCTGCTTTAACAATGTATTTCTAACATCTCCGACAGCATACAAGCCTTCTGTTTTCGTCATACACTTTTCATCTGTCTGAATATATCCGGCGTTATCATATGATACCATATCAGAAACAAAGCTCGTCTCGGGAACAGTCCCAACAGCCACAAACACAGCATCGGTGCTTAATACGGATTCTTCATTTGTAATCTTATTTTTCACAACAAGACTCTCAACTGTTTCTGTACCGCTTATCGCGACGGGAACTGTATTAAATATAGCCTCAATTTTTTCAATCGAATTCATTCTTTCCACCAAAACCTTTGATGCTCTGAATTCATCACGTCTGTGGATTATATATACCTTCTCGCATATATTGGACAAATATATCGCATCCTCAACAGCGGTATTGCCTCCGCCGACCACCACAGCAACTCTATCTTTGAAGAAATTGCCATCACAGGTAGCACAGTATGATACTCCACGGCCTGTAAATTCACTTTCTCCCTCAACTTCAAGAAGTCTTCTCTTTGCGCCTGACGCAATAATAACAGATCTTGCGGTAAATTCCTTTCCGTCTGCACTGTATATATAGAAAACTCCGTCATTTTTTTCAATGCGGTCAATAGTCTCATATTCAAACTCTACGTTCAGACCCTTGACCTGATCGAACATATTCATCGACAGATCAAAACCTGTTCCTACAAAACCGGGATAATTCTCAATTTCAGGTGTAGTCATAACCTGACCACCGGGAGACATTTTCTCAAACACACAAACGTCACAACCGGCTCTCTTAGCATATATTGCCGCGCTAAGTCCCGCAGGACCTCCGCCTATTATAATTATATCCTTCATACTATTTTCTCCATATAAAAAACTGTATTACGGAAAGAATATCCCATAATACAGTATAATATACTAAATATAATAAATCAATACTTTTTGCTGTTTTTTCTCGAAAATCCGGAGCTTCCGCGCTTTGATTCAACAGCCTTTTTCAAGTCAGTCATCTTCTCGCTTGACGTCTTTAAAAATCGGCTCATCATATCCTCGAAACTATCGTTTTCCGTCTTTTTAGGAGCTATATCAACCTGTTGGGTTTTTCTCTCCTCAACCGTCTTTTTATCAAACGTTCTTTCCTCTTTTTTATCCTCTACCTGTTTGAGAGAAAGAGCAATTCTTCCCTTCTCATCAACAGAGCACACCTTCACACGAACTTCCTGACCAACCTTAATAAATTCATTTATATCCTTAACATAAGAATTCGATATCTCGGATATATGTATCATGCCGCTTTTTGAGTCGGGTAATGCCACAAAAGCACCGAACTTCGTTATAGAAGTAACCCTTCCATCAAGGATGCTGCCAATCTCGTTTGACATCTTTTTTGTTTTTCTCCTTATATATTTATTTAGATAAGTCGTTGTAAAAAATTATCTCCTCAGGAAGTCTGAAATTCAGCTTTTCTCTTGCAATACGCATAATATACTCTGTGTCAAAATCCTCTTCAAGTCGTGCCTGAAGCTCATCTATCTTTAACTCGTACACCTTGATCTGCTCTTCTACAGCGCTCTTGCTTTCCTTCAAAGAGTTAAATTCAAACTGCATTTTGATTATCGTTACCGTGCAGAACACTATGAAAACGACCGCCGCCGCCTTTACAAATATATTTGAACGACTTTTCATTTTTTATCTTTCCCTTTATAACTGTAATTCCAAAACCGTTTTGTGCATTGTTAAGACATTTTTTCTTCATTGCCTCTCCATAAATCCATAAAAACAATCTATTAAAAGGAACTATAAATATGTATCTTAACATTCTACCGACAGGATACAAAGTAAACCTTATCAAAAGCCTGAATGCAGCCCTCAAAAAGTTGATTATACATCCCGACAGCAACATCACAACTTTTCCTATTGTTTTATAGTAAACAAAAAAACCTATAACGGCGCCGATTAGTGCAACTCCTCTGAATCTTCCCGAATTGACGTAATATATAAATATACACATCGACACAGTGCTTATTAACCAAAACAGCACGTCTTCAATAAAGATCACTATTTCTTCAATAAACATTCGCTGCCTATGGAATATGGATGCAGTTGTCTCAGTGTTTTTTTCACAATAAAAAGCAAGTCTTCTTATTCTGAAAACATCGTAAACCACACCTAAAAACACACCCAACACAAAGGAATATACAAGCATCTGTGCAAGTCTGCTTTGCTGGACTATCATTATCTGACAATCCTGCCAAACAAGCCTTTTTTCTTACCCTGCGCCACATCCTCATATATTATCTCGCCTATCTCTCCCTCAATAGAAACATCTCCCGATTCAAGACATAGCGTATATATATGCAGATTATTTCCGTTTATATTTAATCGACCTCGAACCGTATCCAACACTACAGATATATCGTCAAAGCTGATCACGTCGGACACACCGTTCAAAACGAGTTTCTGTCTATCCTTAAGCTCTAA
>SVRB01000061.1 GCA_015065045.1 Oscillospiraceae bacterium
ATTTCCACCACGCCGCCCTTTAGTTATTGCACCGAAGCATGCCGCGTGTGTGAATTTTCATACCTGAGTATTATATCATTATATATACCACATTTCAAGCATTTTTTACATTTTTACAATTTATTTACATTTTGCCTCTGATATTCCATCATATTCCCTACCCTTGCTTGACAAAACATACAATATAACATATCATATAAGCACACATACACAAAATATGAAAAGAGAAAATATATGATAAAAGCCGTACTTATAGATATTGACAACACTCTGCTTGACTTTATAAAAAGCGCCGAAAAAGCAATCAAACAGATTTTTGCTGACAGAGGACTCCCCTACGACAGCCACGTTATTGAGGTTTTTAAAGAGGTAAACGACAAGCTTTGGGATCAAATCGAAAGAAGCGAGATCACAAAACCCGAAATGTATAAGCTCCGTTGGAAGACCGTGCTTGAAAAGCTTAACATAAACTACGACTCCGACGAACTTGAAACAGCGTTCAGAAGCACCCTTTCAGGCATAGCCGAGCCTGTTGATAACGCATACGAGATGCTCGAGTATCTCTATCCAAAGTACCCTCTTTACACTGCAAGTAATTCTTCGTATGAGCATCAGAAAAAAAGACTTATAAAGTCCGATATGATAAAATATTTTACCGATATATTCGTTTCGGAAAAAGTGGGAGCACTTAAGCCTGCAAAAGAATATTTTGACAAATGTCTATCCCTAATGGGCGATTATTCTCCCGATGAAATAGCATTGATAGGAGACTCTTTGGCGGCAGACGTTCTCGGCGGATATAACTACGGACTTAAAACCATCTGGTTTAACCCCGATAATCTTGATATTCCGGAATTTCCGAAACCTGACTATACGGTAACTTCACTTCTTGAAGTGTCAAATATATTATAAAAGAGAAACAAATTGCATAGCTACCACTTAAAAGTAAAACTCACAAACACCACCAATCATGGTGGTGTTTTTATATATGGACTGATTAAAGATTTTTGTAAAAAAATTATTTTTCACCACTTGACATTGACCCCGCGTCAAGTGATATAATACATACAAAGAGGGAGTAAGATATGAATCAAAGAAAATTTCACGATATAACAGAAGTATGCAAAACACTTGGAACCACCTCAAGAACACTCCGATTCTATGAAGAAAAAGGGATTATTACAAGTACAACGGTTGGTACATCCGCCCGCCGACAGTACACTGAAGAACAAGTATCGCACATACGAAACGTGCTGGTTCTTCGCACACTCGGACTTTCAGTAAAGGCTATTAAAGATTTACAAGCTGAAAAATTAGATTTAAGGGAAGCCGTTCTCTCAAAGCGTGCAGAAATATACGCTTCTATAGATTCCCGTGTTAGAAAGATCAATCTTCTGAATGAAGCACTAGTTGCTTTAGAATGTAATAAAAATATTTTTAGTGAGAACTGGCAATCTCCCCTTACTACAACTCCTAAAGAATTTGAAATCGCCAAACTTTGTACCGATGCAATTTTGAACGATAATAGTGAACTACTATATAAACACTTAAGCCCTACTTTGACAACTTATATGCCCAAAGCCGTCTACATTGTTGTTCGAAAAGACACATTAGCACCTCTTGGCGATTTTATTTGTATAGATGAAATAACATCTGATAAACATTATCCCAATAAAATCATCAGCAAGATCAAGTTTTTAAATCTCGGTCTTAAGATAACATTTGTTTTTCACAGGGGAATGATCGACGGTCTTTGGCTTGGCTATTACAACACAAATGAGAGGTAATGCAAATGAAAAAGAAAATATTATTTTTAGTTTTTTTATTGTGTATAATGACTGCGTTTTTAACATCCTGTCAAGTCAATTGGTTTGATACTAGTTACGATGTTCCTTGGTGGGTAATTACCCTTCCTGTGTTAATATTTTCGCTTATTGTTTGGATAGTAGCAGGCAAACATATTGCATCAAAAAAATATATCTGTCCAAAATGCAACCAAACATTCTATCCAAAATGGTGGAAAGCGGCAATATCTATTCATAGTAACGATAAACGTGTTTTTAGATGTCCACACTGCGGAAGAAAAGGCTTTTGCCACGTTTCAAGAGAAAGGAATGATTGACGATGTTTGTATATTATTGTATTGCAATATCAGCCAACATTTTAGCCGCAATTATTTTTAATAAAAACATAAATATTACCAAGTTATCAATTATACCAATCATATTAATTGTTTTAATGATTTTTCAAACTATGTTTTTAAAAAACGAAAAAACAGAGGAAGATTCTTGGACAGCGTATGGCTCAAATCTCACTGCAGATGAAGAAAACCAAATGCGGAGTATTATTTCTGACCTTCTTTCTGTCACTATACCTTGTATAATACCATTTATTATTTTCTTTTCTTCATCAATCAAGGCACTATCAATAATTGTATACATTTTTGGATTGGTTGGCGGAGTAGTTTTATATAGATTAAAAAACAAAAACAAAATAATAGACCGAATGAAATCTGAAGAAAAGGAACTTCAAAATCAAGAAAAAAAAGAACAACTTGGTATATGGAAATAATTTTCTCCCCGCTTCACGCGGGGCTTTTCTTTGCTTTCTATATACAAAAAAGCCTTCTCCTGTGGGAGAAGGCTTTTCGATTTTATCGCTAAATTCGAATATTCTCAGTTGGAAATTTTTTTATTCTTGTTGTAAATATAACACAAGCCTTTTAAAAGCATATTTTTATCGTGACGTATTGTTCTCTTACTATAAGAACAAACAAATTCAGCCACACCGCCCGTTGTAACAATAGTTGCCGGTTCTCTGCCAAGTTCATCTGCAAATCTGTCGATTATTCCGTCGACTGCACCTGCATATCCATATACAAGACCTGAACGCATACAATCAACCGTTGCCGAGCCTATTGCTTTTTTTGGTTCAGCTAAATCTATCTTAGGCAAAAGCGACGCGCCTTCCGACAACGCATTCGAGGACACGTTAACCCCCGGCATAATCGAACCGCCGATAAATCTTCCCTTTTCATCAACAACAGTCAAAGTTGTGGCTGTCCCCATATCAACTATAACACAAGGCAAAGCATACTCTTCCTTAGCCACAACGGCAGTCGCTACGAGGTCAGACGCAACAGTTCCAGGATCGTCGGTCAGAATGTGTATTCCGCTTTTTACCCCCGCGCCCACAACAAGTGCATCAAGGCCTGTCAAAGACTTAACTGCCTTTTTAACAGTATGCGTCATAGGCGGAACTACCGACGAAATAACAGCACCGTCAATACTTGCTACATCAAATCCGCAAAGTTCAAGTATCTGCTTCATCTGCGAAGCATATTCAAGATGAGTACGCAATCTATCCGTCTTTATATCCATTACAGGCTCGAGAATAGTCGCACCATCCGACAAACCAAACGATATATGTGTGTTACCGATATTTATTGCTAAAATCATCACAATACTCTCTTACGTTTTTTAAGCAGACTTTCTTACTGCGCGAATAACTCTCACTATCACGGGTGTCAATACAACGTTTATAACGAGCTCTGCAATAAAGTTAATGCCAACAACTCCGAGAATAACATAAAGCAAAGCAGAGCTATATCCTGCACCGATCGCCCAACCGGTTATAAGCTCTCTGTAGAACAAAAGCATACCGATAGAAAGAATACCCGTATTACAGATGGGAGCCATAACAGCGGCAACTGCGATACCGACATACGTATTTTTCTTACCGAGAAGTTTAAATATAAGACCTGCAACAAAACCCGCTACGGTACTCTTGAGTACACACAAAAACAGAGTTAAAACGTGCAATTCCTGAAACATTAGGAAACCGCCTGCATCAGCGCCCGTGACAACGGCTACGCATACAACAACACCGAACACAGCGCCCAAAAATGCGCCCTGAAACGGCCCATACAACACAGCTCCCAAAACGATAGGCACAAGTGACAAGGTTATTGTAAAAGGTCCTATGTGGATTCCGCTTGCAAACGTCTGCAAGACAACAATTATTGCCGCCAATATTGCTGTAACGACAATACTTTGGATTTTGGATTTGTTTTTTTCCATTGACATATAAAATTACCTCCTGCTACTGTCCCGATAAGTCTCGGGTATAGTGCATCTGTATTCTATCACACACTTAATCAAAAAACAAGTAAAACAAGCAAAAAAATACGGTCATTTAACATTTTATGTAAAATGACCGTGTAATTTTTTAATAATATTTAACTCCAAGCACTATTGCAACAACAACGAGAGCTATTATCAAGATTGCAATTCCGATAAACACCCATTTAAATACAGCGTTTGAGAAAAGAGATTTATCTTCATTCTTTTCTTCATTCTTGTTCTCCTGTTTTTTATCGGTTTCCTTAGGATCATCATTCTTGTTCGGAGTGTTGTTTTCCTTGCCCATTTCAGCAAAACCGTATCTTTGATATGTATTTTCTACGGGGTCATACATATAAAGAACCTTTTCTCCCATAGCGCCAATCGCATATACGAGGCAGTGGTTGGGAGTTTCTGTTCCCGAGGGAACAAGCACGTCTCTTTCTGTTTCACCGAACTTAAATTTTCCAATTTCATATCCCTTAGGAACTTTAGAAAACTTCACGTCAAGAAGCATAAGAGATTTTTCTGTCTGACCTAAATATTCAAAAGCCTTTGCTGTTTTTGTTTCAACGTCTACGAAATAAAATCCTTCGCTTACCTTATCGTTACCAAGCAAGTATACAGCGGGCATAGCATCCTTGTGATATTTAATAGCCGCAACACTTGTTCCGTCTATTGATATCGCTGTAAGCTCAAAGCCCTTTGGAACTGAATCCGAGCTTATGTTGATCGACACCTCGGCTGTTATACCCTCGCCCAATGTCATAAATATATCCGAAGACAATGGGTTTTTCGCTCTTGTTACCGTAATAGTATATACTTTTTTAGCTCCGTTTTCTGCAGTTACAGTAATTGTGATCTTGTTTTCACCAACGGCAAGATTATCATTTCCGCTAACGTATACGGACGCGCCGTTATGATTTTTCAATGCAGTTACGGCAAGTGATGACACTGAGAAGTCAACGCTTACCGAATAATCGGTGTTACCCGATGAGAACGCAGGACTCAAAGTTCCGCTTCCGACAGCAAGACTCTTCAATGTAGCATCTGATGATGCTTCGGGTACAGGCTTAATATTTATTGTAGAATCTCCGACAGCTGAAGGGGAAATATTTTCTCCGTCACCGCTTGTAAAGTTAGCCGTTGAGGGAGTAATCTTAGTTGTACCCGTCTTTTTTGTTTTAAAAGTAAGCGTACAGCTCATCTTCGAGCTTGAACCGCTACCCATATAGTCAACGATAGTAATTACGCCGCCCTGATCGTTTACGCCAAGGTTTTCTCCGCCCGATGCAGATAAATACTGCAAATAAGAAGTGTCATACGACAGATAAAGCTCATATCCGCCGATATCACTACCCTTAACGTCAATAGTAACGCTTACGTTACTTCCAACCGTTACTGTCGGATCAGTAAACCATATTGATGCCGAAGCGGCATTTACGTTTAACAAAAAACACATTGACGTAATACATATTACACAAATAGAAATAAATACACTCAATATTTTTTTATTCATACAAATTCTCCTAATTAAACAGTGTTTCTGTTCATTCTATCAACACTACTGTGATTTTATGCAATCGAAGCAGTACCAAGAATATGGTTTCTGATCTTCAACAAATCACTGATGGTGATCTTACCGTCACCATTTACGTCACCGCCATAGAACTGGCATCCTGCAACGTCCGTTGTGCCGAGAATCTTGTTCCTAACCTTCAACAAATCGCTGATATTTACCTTTCCGTCACAGTTAAGATCACCCTTGACAGCGGCTCTGTATTCGCCGTGCTTAACTCCGGTAGTAGTATAAACTATAAGCATATCGTCTGTCGCCATCAAGTCTGCATCGTTCTTTTCTGCGCCCGATGCGGATTGTACTACAACAGAACCCTCTGTAACAAATAATGCTTTAAAAGAACCAACCGTAGTTCCGGGAGCGATACCGTAGAAAATATCCTCATTCTTCATAAAGTGGTCGGTGATATTCACCTTGCCGTATGAATCGGAATTTTCCTTTGCTACAGTAACCTTGTAAACTCTTACGTCTCCGTTACCGGCTGTAACCTTGATTTCAAATACGTTATTTTCAGAAACAAGGTTTCTTACGCCAAGTCCTTCGATAGTAGCCGAGCCTTCCATAGCCGTTGCGTTAATCTTTATCGAATTTACATTCGGTGTTACAACAAGCATATACTCAAGCGTATCAACCGAAAATTCGGGAGTAAGCTCATACCCTTCAACCGAGAGGGATGAAAGCTTCATATTAGGTGAACCGTCAACAGTAGGTTTATCATAAGGAATTTCGGGCATATTATCATATATCGGTATATAAAACGCAAGCGACATATTTCTAAGCTCCTGCGTATAGCCCTGAGCAAGCTTTGCAGCCTCGCTTTCCGCTCCGTGAACAGCAGTCATATACTGTCCTGTGAACGGCTTGTCTCCCTGAACGTTAAATCTTTTCAGATATAATGTAGTTTGACCTGTTTTAGTATAATTATTAGCGTAAAAATATGCGCCGCCGTTTATAGCCTTAAGTCTTGTATTCCAAGGACGAAGGTTCGAAGTACCGCCGGTATCACCGCCCTTTGCATACCAAAGACCTCTCTGCACAGCGTTAAATCTTCCGTCATTGTATGCACCGATATTGAAGTAATTGTAATAACCCTCAAATCCGGGAACCTTTCCCGATATAATTGAAGATCCTGCGCTTCCCTGTTCAAGAACGATCATTGAAGCTAAAACGTACGGGTTTACGCCATAAGCCTTACCTGCCTCAAAAATTACGGATGCATAATTAAGGTTTTGACCGTCGGCGTCTATAATATCGTTTTGCATAAACGTTCCGGCAATAATTCTGTTTACACCGTCGATGTTTTGAATATTCTCGTCAAAGCTTTGCTCTAAGAACTGGAATATGGTATTTACACCCAAGAAATTACGCGGATCCATATAGTACTCGATAATAGATCTTGATGCTCTTACCCAACCGTCTCCGTCAAAAACGTTCCATTGGTTTGTAACCCAGTTATAAGCATCACCCTCAGTAGACTTCCATGAAGAAATCGAATCCTTCCATATAAGGCTCTGATGGAGCTGATTTGTTACAGCGTACGAATATTCAAATCCCGTATGCTGAGCTTTGAACACCCAGTTAGGATATATCTTATGTAATTCGCGGAGATGCACCTTGTATGACTCAGGGAATCTTTGCTCCGTTAAATACGCCTCAAAATCAAACACGGGCTCGTCATCCTCGACGGGCTGATCTGTAGTATCGTCGGGAGACGTAGTTTCTCCATCCGGAGTCGTTGTATCCTCGGGCGTAGACGTCGTCGTATCGTCGGCTGTCGTTTCCTTTACGATAATATAGTCCGATCTGACGTATCCGACAATACCGTTATGCTCTGTCATATACCAGACCATTCCGTCAGTTCCCGTCTTTTCCGCCAAAATCGGTATAACCTCTCCCTCGCCAAGACTGCCTACAGTAGAATAATTCGTTCCCGCATCGGCACGAATGTTCAGCCTGTTGCCGCCCGTAACGTTTACGATTCCCTCTCGAGTAGTCTGAGCACCTACGACGCTCAAACATACGGCAACAAGAAATACTGCTGTAAAAATCACGGCTAAAGAGGTTTTTATTATATTTTTTTGACCAAAGTCAAATTTCATATATCTCTCCTAAGCATTAAAAAATACGGCTTTTTTTAAAAACACATACAGTTATTATACTAAAAAAGTCGTAATTTGTCAACCAACCGCTCCTTTACTCCGTCTCGCCAAATATTTCCTATAATAAATTTTACCGATCCTGCAAACACTTATAGCGTAAAACAAAAAGCCAGAAACAAACAAATAAGGCTTATTCACAAGGAGTATTACAATGGATAACAAGAACCAGAACAGATCAAACAAGACAAACAACTCTAACAAGACTAACCGTTCCGAAAGTTCAAACAACAATAGCAACAATAACCAGTCTTCCGAAAACCAGAACTAACTTAAACGGTTAAAGAAGAAAGATCCGTCTGTTTTGCAGACGGATCTTTCTTCTTTAAAACGATTTTATTGCTCGTTCTTTCTCAACTATTGCAAATAACGTTAAATTGTGATACACTTATTTTGTTTTATTTATATTTCAGAAAAGAGGAATTTCAAAAATGAAAAAGCTTATTGCGCTCTTAATCATAATATCGTCTGTATTATGTCTTTTTTCATGCTCAAAATCAAACGATCTGTTGTATGAATCATACACTATCGAAATTGAAATAGAAGAATACGGTGTTATTACAGCCGTACTTGACGCAAAAAATGCTCCCATAACAGTAAAAAACTTTCTCTCGCTTATTGAAGAGGGGTATTATAACGGCATTGCCTTTCACCGTATAATCGAAGGCTTTATGATGCAAGGCGGAGACCCCGACGGCGACGGAATCAGCAACGGCGATAAACCTACAATAAAGGGCGAATTTTCTACAAACGGCGTAAAAAATGAAATAAGCCATATCAGAGGTACACTTTCTATGGCAAGAACCGGAGATCCCAACAGCGCATCGACTCAGTTTTTCATTATGCACCAAAACGGCATACATCTCGACGGCAAATATGCAGCCTTTGGACGTGTTACAAAAGGCATCGAAATTGTTGACAAAATCTGCGAGGACGCCGTTGTAACCGACTCTAACGGTACAGTCCACAAGGATTACCGTCCCGTTATTAAAGAAATTCGACTTTTAACTCCCGAAAGCGAGGCATCTAAATGATAAACATAGATAAGTTAAATCAAAAATACGGAAACTATACCGGAAAACAAATACTTTCATACTGTGACCACACAATATTAAAGTATTTGTTTTC
>SVRB01000062.1 GCA_015065045.1 Oscillospiraceae bacterium
TTGGCTGCATCTTTTTTGGTAGCCAATTATGGTTGCGGGGGTGGGACTTGAACCTCACGACCTCCGGGTTATGAGCCCGACGAGCTACCAACTGCTCTACCCCGCGATATAATTATTTAGTTATAACAACTTTGGTGCCGGTGACCGGGGTCGAACCGGTACGGGAGTTGAATTCCCACGGGATTTTAAGTCCCGGGCGTCTGCCAATTCCGCCACACCGGCATTTTGGCTGCTCGATTATTATACTACATCCTATACCTTTTGTCAATAGCTTTTTCAAATTATTATTTTTCATCTGTATCTACGTTTTTCTTTTTTTCTCACATTAATAATATGTATTTTCCCCATTTTCTATTCATATTATTAAACATCTGAATAATTTTTTCAACTACACTTAGTCAGTTAATAATTTTGCACAGATATTTTTCTCATACAACATATCTGTTTTTGTAAATTTGTATAAAATTTTATTATTTTTCGATTTTTCTTGACAAAACTCACAAAAAATGATATCCTATTCCTGTAGTTAGCATAAGCTAACCCGTAACACAAAGAGGTAAAATCAATGAATTTAACTAAAGCTGTTGAAGGAACTGAATACATCATCAAAAATATCGAAACTGACGACGAAGAGCTCAATTCTTTCCTCTTTTCGCTCGGTTGCTACGAAGGCGAACCTATCACCGTAGTATCTCACCTCAGAAGCAGTTGCATCGTCTCTATCAAAGACGGAAGATATAACATCGATAAGCAGTTGGCATCGGCGATTCAAATTTAAGTCTTGCTGAACCTTATTGCTTTAATTTTTTGATATACAGTTAGCACACGCTAACAATCATATTTACTTTCAAACAAGTACACCACAGAATCAGGAGAAAAAACATGATAATCGCTCTGACAGGCAACCCTAACAGCGGAAAAACCACTATGTTTAACGCGCTGACGGGAAGCAACGAAAAAGTTGGAAACTGGGCGGGAGTTACCGTTGACAAAAAAACAGCGCACATCAAGAAAAACTTTTATGACGGTAACGATGAGCTTATCGCAGTAGACCTTCCGGGAGCATACTCGATGTCCCCTTTTACGTCCGAAGAAAGCATCACCAGCTCATATATAAAAAACGAGGCGCCCGACGTTATTGTTAACATTGTTGACGCTACCAACGTCAGCAGAAGTCTATTCTTTACAACTCAGATACTCGAACTTGGTATTCCCGTTGTCGTTGCGCTCAACAAATCCGATGTAAATAAAAAGAAGCGCACTAAGATCAACACACAGCTTCTCTCGGAAAAGCTTGGTTGCCCTGTTGTTGAAACGACATCTACAACGTCGCACGACGACGGCCTTAAAGATGTAATAAAAAAAGCGATTGAGCAAATAGGCAAAACACAGATCGCGCCCTACACACAAGACAATGCCGATCTTACAAGTAAAGAGCTTGTTATTGAAGCTGACAAAAAAAGATTTGCCTTTGTAAACAAAATCGTTTCCGAGGTTGAAACTCGTAAGATCCTCACCAAAAACAAAAATTCGCAAGACAAAATAGACGCTATTCTCACTAACCAATGGCTTGGGATTCCGATATTCGCAGTCGTTATGTTCGCGGTGTTCTGGATTTCTCAGGCGGGTCCCGGTGTATGGATAGCCGATGCGCTTGTTGCGTTACTTGAGGAAGGTCAGGCTTGGATCGGCGGTCTGCTTGAAGGTGCAAACCCGTTATTATATTCATTGCTTGTTGACGGTATAGTCGGCGGTGTAATTGCAGTTATCGGCTTTCTCCCTCTCGTTATGGTTATGTACTTCTTCATCGCGCTTCTTGAAGATTGCGGATATATGGCGCGCGTGTCAGTAGTGCTCGACCCTATATTTAAAAAAGTAGGTCTCTCGGGAAGATCTGTAATCCCCTTTGTAATCGCTACCGGTTGCGCGATTCCCGGAGTTATGGCTTGCCGTACGGTTCGTAATGAAAGAGAACGCAGAGCAACGGCAATGTTAGCACCATTTATGCCTTGCGGCGCTAAGCTCCCCGTTATTTCACTATTTGCGGGAGCATTCTTCGGAAACGCTACTTGGGTCGGCCCTCTTATGTATTTTGCAGGCATAATCATCATATTTTTTGGTGCGCTTATCGTAAACAAAATCGCAGGATACAAGGCAAAAAAATCATACTTCATCATTGAACTTCCCGAATATAAGATACCAAACCTCTGGAGAGCTTTTAAATCAATGTGCGGCAGAGGCTGGGAATACATAGTTAAAGCGGCTACTATTATACTTATCTGTAACACGGCTGTTCAGGTTATGCAGACGTTCGACTGGAGCTTCAAGGCTGTTGCCGAAAATGCACAGGATACCTCAATTTTAGCATCTATTGCTACACCCTTTGCATACGTACTCATTCCCATTATCGGTTATCACTGCTGGCAGCTTGCTGCGGCGGCAATTACGGGATTTATCGCAAAAGAAAACGTTGTTGGAACCTTGGCTGTGTGCTTTAGCATCACAAATCTTATCAACGCAGAAGAGCTTTCCATTATTGATGGAGCATCCGTTTCGGAAATCGCTACAAAATTCGGTGGTAACACAGGTGTTGCGATGACAGCTGTGGCAGGACTTGCCTATCTGATATTTAACCTATTTACTCCCCCTTGCTTCGCGGCAATAGGCGCTATGAATGCAGAAATCAACAACAGAAAATGGTTCTGGAGCGGAATTGCTCTCCAGTTCAGCGTTGGCTATACTGTTTCTTATTTTGTATATACTATCGGCACACTTATAACAGCGCCCGAAACGCTCCACGTAAAAGGCGCGCTTGCAGGTGGAATTATCGTTGCTGCTATAATCGCAATAATTACCTACCTCTGCATCAATGGTGAAAAGAATGCAAAAATCGAAAGCAAAGTATTGTTAGGATAAAAATTTTTAAAAAAGGTATTGGATATGGAAAATTTTATTATAATTGCAGTTTGCGTTGTTATAATCGGACTTGCTGTTAGATTTATAATCAAACAAAAGAAAAAAGGTGTTAAATGCATCGGCTGTTCTGCGTGCAGCTGTAACTGTCCAAAAAACAATACCAACAAAACCGAATAAAGCTATACTAAAAGGAGTGGACACATGATCCACTCCTTTTTTTGAAGTTTTGTTGTATCTTATGTTTATACGGGACGTCGCGGTAGGAGTTCCCCGAAGCGCACGAAGTAAGGTTTGGGGGTTCTCGTGAACGCCGTCCCCTACCGGTTAAATAATATTGTTTTATTAAGGCAATAATGCCTAATTTCGTAGGGGTATTTTCCTATCCGCCCATTTTGATGTAAATCTAACCTTTTACCTCCATCTGACGAGGGAGGTGTCATTTTCGTTAGAAAATGACGGAGGGAGAGAAAAACGAACGATTTAATTAGACAATATTGCAATCAGAAATTTATTATGAGTCTCTCCCTCCGTCTCGGCAACAAAGCATTATTAAATCGAATATTCACTTATTGCCGATCCACCTCCCTCCTCAGATGGAGGTCTTAATTGGTTAATCTTGTATGGGCGGATTCCATATGTGCCCGTTTTGTATATGTTTGTAATTAAATTATATCATATAAACAACAAAAAACCTCAATAGATCTCACTAAAATCTATTGAGGTTTTTATTATATGATAACACTAAAAACTACGAGCTCACTCAGTATAATAATCAATTAACATTTCTATCATTTTGTAATTTTTATCATCAAGTTGTGAAAGTTTTTCTGTTAGTACTTTTTTATCATTCTCAGTATATTTACCTGTTAAAATATAATCCGTACTTACATCTAATATTTCACTAATTTTAATCAAATTTTCAATTTTGATAGCTTTATTTCCTCGTTCCAAATTTGAAACCATCTGAATTGATACATTCATCATTTCTGCGACTTGCTCTTGTGTATAATTTTTTTGCTTTCTTTTTTCGCTTATCCTAATGCCTATTTCTTTTAATACATCATTTTTCATTATAACACCCCCCGCAAATTAACTCGCAGTTGTATTATATACTTTTGTAGTTTAATTTATAAGCATCTAAAGATTGACTTTATTAATCTTTAGTTGTATAATAATATAAAAACAGGGTAAAATTTATGATTAAAAAAATTGTTATTGGTGGCTGTCGCACATTTACAGATTATGATGTTTTGAGGGAATATTTAGATAGTATTCTTATAAATATTCGAGAGGAATTTAATTTGATAATAATATCGGGTAATTGCCAAGGGGTTGACAGAATGGCAGAAAAATATGCTAAAGAAAATGGATATGGACTTGAACTATTTCCTGCCGATTGGGAAAAATACGGTCGTTCTGCAGGACCTCGGAGAAACAAAGAAATGGTTATACGATCCGACTACGTAATTGCTTTTTGGGATTACAAAAGTGCAGGAACCAAGTCTTTAATACAATATGCAAAACTATACAATAAACCTTTAAGAATCAAAAAAATATGACTACCGATACGGGTAGTCATTTTATTTTTATATCTCTTGTTGCGGGGTTGTCGATAAGTCTGCCGTTTTCGTTATATCTTGAACCGTGGCATGGGCAGTCCCACGTATGCTCGATCGGATTCCACTTCAATGCACACCCCAAATGCGCGCATCTCCTTGTCGTCGGAGTCAAAAGATTTATCGTTGCTTCAAAAGCATTAACCGCCAACTGCGGATGCAAAATGCTTCTTGACGGCGAAAACACTTCGCTATACGGGTTACGTTTCCCCTGAACCATATCGCACAGAATCATCGCCGACACCATTGATGATGTCATTCCCCACTTATTAAACCCTGTTGCAACGTACATATTCTGCGTTCTGCCCGAATATTCACCAATATATGGGATATCGTCAAGCGTCATACAATCTTGTGTTGCCCAATGATACTTTTCCACGGCATTTGGATAATAATTTGAGACAAAACCTCTTAATTCTTGCCAGTTGCCACCCTGTTTACCTGTTCTGTGGCTTCCGCCTCCAACAAGCAACAAATTACCGTAATTACGAAAAGACAAACCTTTCAAATCCTCGTCTACGTACATTCCGTTCACGTCAACTGCATCCTCTATTCCAATCACGTAAGAACGGTGCTGATACATCTTCAAAAAATAGCTTCCGTGCTTGTTGATAAACGGAAAATGTGTCGCTACAATTATTTTCTCGGCTGTTATTTTTCCGTAATTCGTAAACGCTGTAGTTCCGACAAGCTCCTTAACCGTCGTTTTCTCATATATATTTAAATCCTTTGAAATTGCCTGAACAAACTCCAAAACGTTAAACTGAGCTTGATTATTAAATCTAACAGCCCCCGCCACTCCAAACGGTAAACAGAGCTTTGAAACAAAATCAGCTCTATACCCTATTTTTTCGAGGGATTTCATTTCTTTTTCTATCTTTTTGCGATCATTTACCGAATAAACGTAGTTATCCTTGTTTTCAAAATGGCATTCTATCCCCTTGCAAATTTCACGGTATTTATCTATCGCCTTCAAGTTTATATCCAAATACTGTTTTGCTTTTTCGACTCCGTATTTGCTGACGATCTTGTTATAAATCAGTCCGTGCTGTGCGGTAATCTTTGCCGTTGTGTTTTTTGTAATACCGTTACAAATACTCTGCGACTCGACGAGTATATAATCGACTCCCTGCTGTTTTAACATATACGCGCATAAAACACCTGCCAGTCCTCCGCCTATAATTAAAACGTCAGTTTTCTTATCGCCCTTTAATTTATCGAAGCTTTTTATGTCAACCGACTCTTCCCATACAGATTTCATACAAAGATCTCCCACCTAAAACATTTTTGTTTTAGTGTTCCCTGCATCTGCATTTTTATTACAAATCGTATGTAAATAAGAAATCCCCGACAGACTTTAATCTATCGGGGATTATTTTGTATTATTTTTCTTTACCGAATATCTTTTTCATAAAAGATTCTTTTTTAGAATAATTTGAATTTCCGCAAAGCTCTGCAAAGTTCTTCAAAGCATCCTTTTGAGCACCCGAAAGACCCTTCGGTACTTCAACGATAACTCTGAAAATCAAATCGCCCTTATTCTTTGAACGGGGACTCTGAATACCCTTACCACGAAGTGTAAATCTTGTATCGGTCTGTGTTCCTTCGGGGATAGTGTATTTTATCTTACCCTCAAGAGTTGGAATATCTATCTCTGCGCCCAAAGCCGCCTCAACAAACGTAACCGGAACGTCGCAGTAAATATCATAACCATTACGTTCAAATACAGTATGGGGTCTTACAGATACAGTAACGTAAAGATCACCGTAGCCACCGCCGTTTCTTCCGGCATTACCCATATTTCTGACTATAACCGTATTTCCGTCATCAACGCCGACAGGGATAGAAACCTCAAGATTTTTCTTAACTCTGACGTAACCTGTTCCGCGACAGTTTGTACAAGGGCTTTTAATTATCTTACCCTTTCCGCCACACGCATCACAAGCCTTAGTTGTCTGGAACATACCGAGCGCAGTTCTCTGAGTAACTCTTACCTGACCGCTTCCTCCGCATGTCTTACAGGTTTCAGCAGAAGTACCCTTCTGAGCGCCGCTTCCCGAACATTCATCGCACATTTCAATGCGGTTATATGTTATTTCCTTCTTACAGCCGAAAACAGCCTCTTCGAAAGAAATCGTTATGTGAGCGCGAAGGTCATCTCCTCTTTCGGGAGCGTTTCTTCTTGAATATGAAGACTGTCCGCCGCCACCAAAAAAGCTACTGAATATATCACCGAAGTCGAATCCACCAAAGCCGCCGAAATCACCATAGCCACCGCCGCCCATATTGGGATCGACACCCGCATGACCGTACTGGTCATAGCGAGCCTTCTTTTCGCTGTCGCTGAGCACTGCGTAAGCTTCGTTTATTTCTTTAAACTTCTTTTCAGCTTCCTGATCTCCGGGGTTCATATCGGGATGGTACTGCTTTGCAAGCTTTCTGTATGCTTTTTTTATGGTTTGCTCGTCTGAAGACTTGTCAACTCCAAGCACCTCATAGTAATCCCGTTTATTATCCGCCATATACTACCTCTTTTAACTTTATGTAACAAACATACTGTTGGCAATAAAAATTGCCAACAGTCGTGTCGTTTTATTACTGATTTGTCTTATCCTCATAGTCGGCGTAGAAGGTATCACCCTGTTCGCCGCCGTTGCTTGCGCCATTACCTGCCGCATCGCCCTGAGGAGCCTGCTGTGCATAAAGCTTTTCGCTGAGCTTGTAGAATGCCTGCTGGAGAGCTTCTGTGTCAGCCTTGATGCTTTCTGTGTTGTCAGTCTTAACAGTTTCCTTAAGCTTTTCAACAGCTGCCTTAACTTCAGCCATATCAGCTTCGGGAAGCTTATCGCCAACTTCGTTCATTGTCTTTTCTGACTGGAATATAAGGCTTTCTGCCTGATTCTTAACTTCAACAGCTTCCTTAAGCTTCTTGTCTTCTTCAGCATACTTTTCTGCTTCCTTAACAGCCTTTTCAATATCTTCCTGACTCATATTTGTAGAAGATGTGATAGTGATGTGCTGTTCTTTACCTGTTCCCTTATCTGTTGCAGTAACGTTTACGATACCGTTTGCGTCAATATCGAAAGTAACTTCGATCTGAGGAACACCTCTGGGAGCTGCGGGGATACCGTCGAGAATGAATCTGCCGAGGGTTGTATTACCCTTAGCCATATCTCTTTCGCCCTGAAGAACGTGAATTTCAACAGATGTCTGACCGTCAGCAGCAGTTGAATAGATCTGGCTCTTCTTTACGGGAATAGTTGTATTTCTGTCGATAATGCGGTTAAATACACCGCCGAGAGTTTCAATACCAAGTGAAAGGGGTGTTACGTCGAGGAGGAGAAGGTCTTTTACTTCACCGCCGAGTACGCCTGCCTGAACTGCAGCACCGATCGCAACGCATTCGTCGGGGTTAATGCCTTTGAAGGGATCCTTTCCGATAAAGTTCTTAACAGCTTCCTGAACTGCGGGAATTCTTGTTGAACCGCCAACGAGAAGAACCTTGTCGATCTGTGAAGGAGAAAGTCCTGCGTCGGAAAGCGCTCTCTTTGTAGGAACCATTGTAGCTTCAACGAGGTCTGCTGTAAGTTCGTTGAACTTAGCTCTTGTCAAAGTTGCATCGAAGTGCTTAGGTCCTGTTGCATCTGCTGTAATAAAGGGAAGGTTAATATTTGATGAAGCCATACCTGAAAGCTCGATCTTAGCCTTTTCAGCAGCTTCCTTAAGTCTCTGAAGCGCCATCTTATCCTGACGGAGATCGATGCCGTTTTCTTTCTGGAAAGTATCTGCGATCCAGTCAATAATTCTCTGGTCGAAGTCATCACCGCCGAGCTTGTTGTTACCTGCAGTTGCCAAAACTTCAAATACGCCGTCGCTGATTTCAAGCAATGATACGTCGAAAGTACCGCCGCCAAGGTCGAAGATCATAATCTTCTGTTCTTCTTCCTTATCCATACCGTAAGCAAGAGCTGCCGCTGTAGGTTCGTTGATAATTCTGAGAACTTCAAGACCTGCGATCTTACCTGCGTCCTTTGTTGCCTGACGCTGAGCGTCTGAGAAGTATGCGGGAACTGTAATAACTGCCTGAGTTACGGGTGTTCCGAGGTATG
>SVRB01000063.1 GCA_015065045.1 Oscillospiraceae bacterium
CTGTCTGAAGAATACAGGACCGCCGTCATAAAGCTTAATAGCTATAGCGGACACAAGCAATATCGGAGATGACAAAACAAGCATAATAAGCGAAATAACAATATCCATCGCGCGCTTAACAATACGCTGTTCTATCGTCATACCGTTATTTCTGTAAAGAAGGAGCGGTGTGTCGAACAAGTGTATACATTCAGCTCCTCTTACGAGAATATCGGAAATCTTAGTCGTAGCGTATGCTCTGATATCATCTTCAAAGCATATCTTAAGAAGCTTATTTCTCATTTCTGCGCTGATATCGTAAAGAATAACGCCCTCGGATGCCTTTATCTTTTCTTCAAGCTTTTCAAGCCCCTCGGATACATTTACTATTTCTTTTAACACGAACTTATCTTTTCTTGTTGTAAGCTTATGCACAAATGTATCGGGAGAATACTTATCATATACAATAAGCACCTTCTTTGCGGGGAAAACCTTGCAAAAAAGATAGTCACCCAAAATCGTGAGCAAGAATATAAACACAATGTCTGCCGCAAGCAAGAACATCATCGGAATAACGTTTACAAATCTAAGCGAAAGCAATACTATCTGCATATAAGAAACGCCTAATGTAAAAATAGTAGCCAACGTCTGTGAAATAATCAAATTCGATTTACGGTATCTGCCGTATTTTACTCCGTCAAACGAATGTAAAAACGTTACGAAAATAACCATATACAGCACGTACAAAAGCCAGTTCCCTTTTTGAAATAAAGGACGCGGAATATTCTCATTATAATACGAGATCCACATATATGCGTACATGCTTGTCTGGAACAGAACCAAAATTGACGCTAAAAACAAACGGAATAATCTTTTAAATTGTTCTTTGTTTTTCAATCTTATCACTTCCCATAAATTTTATACCCGCATCAGCAGAAATGTCTTTACAGTCATCTTCATAAATCAAAGTGTCAGTAGGTGTTTTTTACACCATTTTAAATATACTCTATTATTCTTGAGTATACCATAAATAGCAATTTTAGTCAATACAATAAATATGAACAACAATTTTGTCACCATACAACAGTTTTTCAAAAAAATTTAATCTTAGGGGAGAAAAAACAAAACAAAAAGCGCATAATAATTGCGTGAGCTTACCAAGCAAAAACTTCATTCACAAAAAAGGGGGGAGTCTTATGAAAGTGCCAACAGAAAAACAATATATGTGTATTGACCTGAAATCCTTCTTTGCGTCGGTCGAGTGTGTCGAAAGAGGCCTCGACCCTATGACAGCAAAGCTTGTCGTTGCCGACACCGAAAGAAAGGAAACGACCGTTTGCCTTGCAGTTACTCCTGCTTTAAAAAAGCTCGGCGTTAAAAGCCGTTGCCGAATGTATGAGATCCCCAAAAATTTAGAATACATTGTTTCTCCCCCCAGAATGAAGAAATATATCGAATACTCAGCAGAGGTATACGGCGTTTATCTGAAATATATTTCAAAAGACGACATACACGTATACTCGATAGATGAAGTTTTTATCGACCTTACAAAATATCTTCCGTTATATAAAATGACAGCAATCGAGCTTGGGGAAACAATAAGACAGGACGTTTACAAAACGACCGGCATACCCGCCGCCTTCGGAATTGGCACAAATCTTTATCTTGCCAAGGTTGCCCTCGACATTACCGCAAAGAAAAGCCCAAGCTTTGTAGGTATTCTTGACGAAGAATCCTACCGAGAAACATTATGGGATCACAAGCCGATAACTGACTTCTGGCATATCGGCAAAGGCATTGCCGCAAGACTTGCCGAATACGGAATATACACCATGCGCGCTCTGGCGCACTACCCCGAGCAAACACTTTACAGAAAGCTCGGCATTGATGCTGAAATATATATCGATCACGCTTGGGGGAGAGAGCCCACGACAATCGAGGACATAAAAGCATACAAAACGCAAAAGCACTCATACGGCAGCGGACAGATATTGCCGAGAAGCTACAGCTATTCGGAGGGTCTGCTTATTGCAAAAGAAATGGCAGACAAGCTGTGTATGGAGATTTTTGACAAGGACTTAACTGCGCGCTCGATGACACTTGAGATAGTATACGAGGGCAAGGACAGAGATTTTTCCCGAGGAACCCACAAATTTTTATATCCCACAAATTCGGCTAAAGAAATCGAGGACGGAATAAAAAAGCTATACGCAAAAACCACCGACACATCTCTCGGCGTAAGAAAAATCAGCATCCGTTTTAACAACGTCGAAAAGCAAAGATGCGAACAGCTCGACTTTTTTACAGACGAAAACAAAAAAATAAAAGAAAATACGCAAATGAAAACAATTAACGGCATACGAAAGCGATACGGAAAAAATTCGATATTAAAAGGACGCGACCTTGAAAAGTATGCAACGGCAAGAGAAAGAAACAGACAGATCGGAGGACATAAATCAGGTGAGGTGTGATCGAGCTAAAATATTCGCCCCATTCAGCCCTTTGCGTGGGCTTGATGAGGCATACAGAGAAAAAGAAAGGGTAATTACCCCGAAAGCGCATCTGTTAAGTGACAGAATAGAAGAAATAAATTTTATATTGACCAATCTTAAAGTCGGCGATACGGTAGAAATCAAATACTACACTGATGGCGAATACAAGAAAATTCGCGGAAAAGTCGAGGCTGTTTTGCCTTCAAAGACGTTAAGAATTTCGTTGGCAGATATTGATTTTTGCAATATATACGATATTAAAATATTGGAAGAAAATAGGGGTGTTTAAACACCATTCCATTTTTTAAATCAAAATATCTATTGCAAATAAGGTCGAAGTATAATATAATTGGTATTGATAGTTTTATTTGTCGGTCGATTCGGATTTGGCAAACAAAATAACAATACGAAAAGAGAGTTAATTTGAATGAAACAGCTTGACAGAAAAGAATATTTTAAAAGACTGTGGCAGCTTTTTGTAACGTTTTTTAAAATAGGCGCGTTTACTTTCGGCGGCGGATATGCGATGATTCCGCTTATCCAACAGGAAGTGTCCGAAAAGAGAAAATGGATAACAGACGAGGAAATTTTGGAGATAGTCGCTATTGCAGAGTCAACCCCCGGACCTATTGCGATAAATTCGGCTACGTTCGTAGGTTATAAGGCTTGCGGATTCTGGGGCAGCTTTGCTTGTACGCTCGGCGTTGTTCTTCCCTCTTTCTTGATAATACTTACAATTTCGGGTATACTCGAGCTCGTTTCCGAATACAGAGCGGTTAAATACGCTTTTATGGGCATCAGAGCCGGTGTTTTGGCGCTGATAATAAAAGCTCTTATCAAGATGTATAAAGCGTGTCCTAAGGGAATCGTTTCTTACGTTATTATGGGATTATCCTTTGTTTTGGCGGCAATCGTTAAGATAGACGTTATAATCGTTGTTATCATGTGCGCGGTAATCGGACTTGTCAGTTCGATAGTTGCTGAAAGGAGGGCAAAAAAATGATGCTTTTCCTTGAATTGTTTTTGACGTTTTTTAAGATAGGCGCATTTACATTCGGCGGTGGTTACGCTATGCTCCCCCTTGTTCAAGCGGCTGTAATAGAAAAGGGTTGGCTTAGCGAAACACAGATCGTTGACTTTATTGCGGTGAGCGAATCGACTCCGGGACCGTTTGCTATAAATATAGCAACTTACGTCGGATCTCAGATGGGCGGAATTTTCGGCGCATTCTGTTGTACGCTCGGCGTTGTATTGCCCTCGTTTATAATTATTCTTTTGGTTGCGAAGTTCTTTGAGAAATTCAAGAACAGCAAGACGGTCAGCGGTTGTATGTCAGGGCTTAAGCCTGCGGTGATCGGACTTATTTCATCAGCCGTTATATCTATCGGAACAACGGTGTTCTTCCCCGTTAGCATAACTTTCGCCGTATTTAAGACAGCAGCGTTTTACGTTTCTGCTGTGATATTTGGAATTATGATGATAGCATCAATGAAGAAGGTTAGCCCGATCTTGATTATAGTAGGCTCTGCCGTCCTCGGAATTTTAGCGGGATATATATTCAATATTCAAATATAAAAAGACGCTTAACAGCGTCTTTTTTGTTTGCAAAAATACGGGCGGATATGGAATCCGCCCCTACAAAAGTGCCCTCTTGACACCGCAAAAACTTTATTAAATTATGTTTTTTACACTTCCAAAATGTTATAGTGCTCGTCAGAGCTTAGACTAAAGCTCTTTTCTATGTCTGCATCTTGTTTTCCGAGAAAACTCTCGAGAACCTCGTATGTATCTTCGGGATATGCCGATTTGTATCTGAGATGCAATACGTCTCCAATCCGGAACATCGCTTCGTCAACCGTTTGTCTGTAAACAGACGTTATAACAAGTCTCGGCGGCCAGAGTATATCCTTTACCTCTTTACCGACTGCAAACGAATTTTCCTTTACAGTCATATGCACATCGCATACGTACATCGGTCTGCCCTTTTCGTTTTGAGCTATCTTCTTTTCAACAACCGTTTCCGAGAAGTCCTTGATTCCCGAAAGCTCAACAACAAGATACGAAAAGGCAACACCGACTGCCACCGTTACTATATTGGGAAGCGAAGACAACGCCTCGACCGAAAACATTACCGCAACAAGAGGTATTCTTGATGCCGCCGACAAGAACGATGCCATTCCAACGACTACCATTATAACTCGGTATTCGGCAGGCAATATTCCGCTGAATATAAGCAATCTCGATACAAGCTCACCGACTATCGCGCCGAAGCACAACGACGGAACAAAAAGTCCGCCCGTTATTCCCGACTGGTTTGCCACAAGCAGCATAACCGCTCTCACAAGCAAATACAAAAGCAACACAAGCCACGGGAAATAATGATTTTCTATTATCAGGTCAATCAGCCCGTGCCCCGTTCCGATAAAGCCATCGGACAAAAAGCCGAGTAATCCAACCACGATAAACACGATAACAAACTTTAATATAAGCGGAAAATTTTTCAACTTTCCGTTTATAACCTTATTAAGCGCACGGTATAATTTTGTATACAAAATAGCAACCAAGCCCGTTATAATACCCACGAGAGCCGTCGCCCAAACGTATCGCATAGGCAATACACTGCCTATCTCAAAATGAAACAACGACACGTCCCTTCCGAATATAACACCAAGCGCTCTCATTACAACGCTTGCGGTAAGAGTCGCTGTTGATGCCGCCATAAAAATCAACGGTGAAAAGCGGTGATGTATCTCCTCAATAGCAAAAAGCATAGCGCTGATAGGCGCACCCGTCACCGCGGCAAAGCCTGCGCACGCTCCGCCCGTCATAATATATTTATCCCACGCCTTATTTTTCTTTGAGAATATATCGACCGTTCCTCTGCCGACAGCACAGCCCATCTGTACGCTCGGCCCCTCGTTTCCGAGCGGCACGCCGCCGAGAAACGTAATTAGTGCCGAAAAAAGAAGCACAAATGCGCTCGCAAGCCATCTGAACGATATAAATCCTCTTATAAAAGCAACAACAGTCGGTATTCCGCCGCCCTTACAGTCGGGCTCGTACTTTATCAAGAAATATGAAGCGCACGCAAGAAGACCGACTACACCTAAAAGCATAGGTAAATGGCTCGGATTTTCTCTGACAAATCCATAAACCGTAGATGAAAATTCAATAACGCGCGAAGCTAAAAACTTAAATCCGAATATAAAAACTCCGGTAAAAGCTCCGCAAACTGCGGAAAGAAAAATGCAGGGAAAAAGTGTGTTTTTCAGTTTTAAACGCTGTTTCTTTTCCATATCATTTACTTCACTTTTTATATTATAATTTTAGTTATGGTGAGTATCGTCATCATATTTGGGCATGATCTTGTAATAGTCAAGAATGGGAATTAACACCAATGCGGTAAGCCCTGCTGTAAATCCACCGTTGTACAATACAAATCCGCCGTGCATCGCTGCCGTAGACGTGCATATTACAGCCGACAAAAATCCTGCCAATATACCGATCTTGTACCCGTATTTACCTGCAAACGGACAGAGTCCCGTTGCAAACGCGAGGCCGTTTATATAACCCTGTGTAGACAAATTCCACGGAATATCCATTCCGCCGATAACACATATAACACAAACCACCATAAACAGTAATATATACCCAATTACTATAGGAAATACGATTCTCGGCTGCTGTCCGTCAAGCGAAAACGTAAGTCCCGCAAACACAACGCCAACCGTTGCCCCCGTAAAGCCTGCTCCCGCAGGTATCGCAGGAAATATCTCGGGCAATATTGCAAATATATTAAAAACAGCAACGAGGAACGAGCCGTAAACACACACGTTTATAAGACAAATCGGCACACCGAACTTGTCGTGGAAATCCGTTCCGTAACCCGTACATTTCAAAAGGTCGCGATAGCCCTTAAAGCTGCAGCCGTTCAACACAAAGCCCGCTACTCCCGTAAGCAAGAACAGAATTGCGAAGAATCCATTCATAAACGAACGGTAACCGTAGGGCATTTTATAGTATTCGGGATTGTTTATCTCAATAACAGTGGGCGCGTCAAAGCCAAACGTGGCATAGAGGAAGCAATACACGAAAATACCCATAATACCAATGGCAAGTCCTGCCTTGTACATATTGTATCCTCTGTGCATAGCCGTCGTTCCCGGAAGAAGCGCAGGTACGATAAAGCCTGATGCCAAGGCAAACAAAACAGACATTATTATTCCGAAAAATGAAATAGATGCGCCGAAAAGCTCAAAGCTTAACGCTGACGTATACCTGAACATAAAGTCGCTCACAAAGGGCGCCAATGCCGTCGCAAAAAGCGAAATATGAACGTTCTCCGCAAACGATTTTTTCGTTACTCCGCAGAAAAGAACAACGCCTACGATAAACGGCATCATATTCAAAAAATTCAAGCCATAGAAGCAGTGCGCAACAACGAGCATATATGCCGCAAAGGTCGTCGCGTTTGTCTTTACTCGGCTGAAATATATAATTATGTTTGCAATAAAACCGCATACAGCCGCGTTAAAAAACGAGCTTCCGAGCCCGCCTAACGCAAAATAGTCCGTTACAAGCTTCGAGGGGGAAGTTAATATACGAAAAAGGTTTTCAACAAAATCCTTTTCTTTTGTCACAATAACAGCAACGATCGACGCTATCAAGAAAGCCACGCTTACGCAAAGCATATAGATCGTTATAATTCTGCTGTCCCTCGAGCGACTGCTCAGTTTAAAATCACTCAGGGTTTGAATATCTTCTTCAAACATTTTTTCACCTTATCTATCTAATTTATTGTTTACTTTATTTCGGGGTAATAATCAAATATGTCACGTATAACGTTCATCGGATTCTCGAGAAATACGTCGTATCCGATCGCGTACTCAACAACGTCGGCAAAGTACAGGCATAGCATACCGCCTTTAAGCTTGATTGTGTAATCTTTGTATACTATATCGTCGCCGTTCGGTATACGCTTTTTGACCATGTATTTTATTTTGTCGGTAAGAATACGGCAAAATTCAAACTCCTCTTGCGAACGCATTTCAAGCTCGGGAGAGGTCTTGCTGTTTTTAAGCAGATACATCGTTGTCGAAAACGCGATCTTGTCCATCTGTTTAGCTTCGATCGGCTTTTCTAACCTATACCATTGGCTTATTTTAAAATAGATGTACTTTTCGTTTGAATCCTTGGGGATCTCAGTAATTTTGTTTCGCGGAACGGTCGAGCAGGATTCCACTTTTCCGTAATATCTGATTCCGCTCTTTTTGCCGTAACGCTTTTTCGATTGATATATGGCAACATATTCTACGGGGAAAGCGCATTCGTTAACCTGCGCTATCGGTATGTGATAGAAATTGTTTTTCAGCATAGAATCAAGCTGATATTGATTTCTTATGACACCGACAAGAACGTTTCGGTTTTGAAATTTTTCGTCGAGATCTTCGTCTATATTTTTTACAGCCTTTTCTATTTTAATTATGGGTGATTCACTAAGCTTTTTTATATTAAATTTTCTTAAAAAACCCACGATGACACCCCATTTTCGACCATTTTTGACATAATGGATTATAGCACACTGCCTATATAAAAGCAATACCACCATATAAAAAACTTTATTTTCAAATTTATATCGGGCGGATAGGAAAATGCCCCTACAAATTTAAAATTTATTATTTTCAAAATATCATTATAAAACGGGGCGTCGAGGATAGGGGTTCCCCGAACCGCACGAAGTAAGGTTTGGGGGTTCTCGTGGACGCCGCCCCCTACAAATTCCAATATCGTTTCATAAAACAATAAATCTTCCGCAAACGATAGGGGTGCAAATGGGGTAATCCTCAACCCACACAATATATCTTCCGCAG
>SVRB01000064.1 GCA_015065045.1 Oscillospiraceae bacterium
AAGTAACCAAAGAAGGCACAAGGGAGGGGATTTCGATTTCCCCTCCCTTTGAACCCTACCCCTAAAACGACCGAGGGGGACACCCCCTCCGGGTTCCCCCGTGTCCGCGTAGGCAATATTGTCTAATTCATGGGGGATTACCCCCTTTGCACCCCCATCGTTTGTGGAAGAGATGTTATATATTCACTTGATTTTACGGAAAAAAAGGTATATAATAATATTTATATAAAATATTTTACTATTTTTCAGGTATATTATGGATAAATATAGTATAACGGGAATGAGTTGCGCGGCTTGCTCGGCAAGTGTTGAAAAGTCTGCAAAAAAGGTAAAAGGAATCGAGAAATGTTCCGTAAATCTTTTGACAAACTCAATGACCGTAGAGGGAGAATACGATAAAAACGAGCTTGTAAATGCAATCAAAAATGCAGGATACGGCGCTTTTTTATCGGTGAACGACAAAAATAATACAGAAACACAAAGTAAAGACGGACAGATAGATGCAGAAATCAAAAGTATGAAGAACCGTCTTTTTTCGTCATTGTTATTTCTTATTGCTCTTATGTACGTTGCTATGGGGCACAATATGTTTGGATTTCCTTTGCCTCGTGTACTTATAGAAAATCCTGTTTCAATAGCCTTAATTCAGCTTATCCTGTCGGCTGTTGTTTTGGTTATAAACCAAAAGTTTTTCATAAACGGATTTAAAGGAATAATTCGAAAGAGTCCAAATATGGATACGCTTGTATCCCTTGGTTCATCGGCATCGTTTTTGTACAGCGTCGGTATTATGTTTGCGATGATTTTCGATAAGTCTAAAGCGCATCATTATTTGTACGAATTATATTTTGAGTCGGCAGCAATGATATTGGTTCTTATAACCGTTGGAAAGCTTCTTGAAGCCAAATCAAAAGGCAAAACCACTGACGCAATAAAAGGACTAATGAAGCTTGCTCCCAAGACGACTACCGTAATAAAGGACGGAGTTGAGACGGTCATTCTTACGTCCGAAGTAAAAATCGGTGACATATTTGTAGTTCGTCCAGGTGAAAGCATTGGTGTTGACGGCACGGTAATTGAAGGTACAAGCTCGGTGAACGAGTCATCGCTCACGGGAGAAAGTATTCCCGTTGATAAATTGGAAGGCGATAACGTATCTGCAGGAACAGTCAACGTTTCAGGATTTATTACTTGCCGAGCATCGAGAGTGGGCGAGGATACCACGTTATCGCAAATTATAAAAATGGTAAGCGATGCGTCTGCAACGAAAGCGCCTATAGCAAGAATTGCCGACAAGGTTTCGGGTATATTTGTTCCCTCGGTAATTTCTATCGCTGTAGTAACTGTTATAATATGGCTTTTGGTGGGCAGAGATTTTGGCTTTGCATTGGTGCGCGGAATATCCGTGCTTGTAATAACCTGTCCTTGCGCATTAGGACTTGCAACGCCCGTTGCCATTATGGTTGGAAACGGCGTTGGTGCAAAAAACGGCATACTGTTTAAAACTGCCGAAGCAATAGAAAGCTTAGGAAAAATTTCTGTAATCGCGCTTGATAAAACAGGCACCATCACAATGGGTCAGCCTTTTATTACCGACATATCAACTGCCGAATGCTTAACTGAATCCGAGCTTTTGAAGATAGCATATTCGTTGGAAAAAAAGAGTGAACACCCGTTGGCGAAGGCTGTTGTAAACTATTGCTTGGAGAAAAATATCGAGCATTATGAAGTGAACGATTTTAGGGCATTGACAGGTAACGGGCTGGCGGCTGAATATAATGGAAAGATCATATACGGCGGTAATAAGAAGCTTATTTCATCTGTTGCGGAAATTGACGAAAATGCAATCCTTTTGGCAGAAAAGTATGCAAATGAGGGAAAAACTCCGCTCTATTTTGCATTTGACGGGCAGTTTATCGGTATAATTGCCGTTGCCGACATTATAAAACCCGACAGCGCAAAAGCAATTGAAGAATTGAGAAAAAATCATATTTACACCGTTATGCTTACCGGTGATAACGAGAAAACAGCCGAATATATAGCCAAGCAGGTAGGTGTAGACGAGGTTATTTCGGGCGTTCTTCCCGATGGTAAGGAAGAAGTGATCAGAAGCCTTAGTCAAAGAGGAAAGGTTGCTATGGTGGGTGACGGAATAAACGATTCACCGGCTCTAATTACGGCAGATGTAGGAATAGCCATTGGTGCAGGAACTGATATTGCCATTGATTCTGCAGACGTAGTTCTGATGAAAAGCGTATTGTCAGACGTTGTTTCTGCAATAAAGATCAGCCGCGCTACGCTTAAAAACATATACGAAAATCTGTTCTGGGCGTTTGTTTATAACGTTATAGGCATTCCCGTAGCGGCGGGAGCATTTATTGCTCTGTTTGGGTGGAAAATGACTCCTATGCTTGGCGCATTGGCTATGAGCTTGTCGAGCATATGCGTTGTATCAAACGCGTTAAGACTTAATTATATCAGACTTCCGAAAAACAATTTGACAGAAAATAAGGTTCAAGATAATAACGCATATACACTTTATATAAAGGGTATGATGTGCGGTCATTGTGAGAATACGGTAAATAAAGCTTTGCTTTCTCTTGGGTTTGTAGTATCGGCTGAGGCTGATCATAAAAAGGGTATTGCAAAGATAGTTACCGACGGCAGCTTCGATAGAGACGCTTTGATCAAGGCTGTCGAGGATGAGGATTACAGAGTCAAGAAGATAGTATAAAAGGGGACTTAGATATGAAAATTATTGATATTATAACAAGCGAAAAGCCGAGTCTTTCATACGAGGTTTTTCCGCCTAAAACAAGTGATAATTTTGACAAGGTTCTTGACACGGCACTTGAGATCGCGTCCTTGAATCCGTCTTATATGAGCGTTACGTATGGTGCCGGCGGAGGCACGTCCGAGTATACTGCAAACATCGGTGAGGCATTGTTGAAAAAGGGCGTAACCCCCTTGTCTCATTTGACTTGTATATCATCAAGTAAAGAAAGAATACAGCAGGAATTGCAGAAATTGCGTTCTAAGGGAATAGAAAACATATTGGCGCTTCGCGGAGATATCCCCGAGGGTATGAACAGAGATCATCTTGATTACAGATATTCCTCAGAGCTTATTCGTGAGATAGTGGAATTCGGCGGGTTTTGCATAGGCGGAGCTTGTTATCCTGAAAGCCATCCTGAAAGCCATAACAGCAAGGACGATATTGAAAACCTGAAGCTTAAAGTCGAAAGCGGATGCGAGTTTTTGACTACTCAGATGTTTTTTGACAACAATATTTTGTATAACTTCTTATACAGACTTTCAAGAGCGGGAGTAAATGTTCCCGTTGTAGCAGGTATAATGCCGATTACAAATGCAAAGCAGATAAAGAGAATATGCTCAATATCGGGCACGGCTCTTCCTCAGCGATTCGTCCGCATAGTTGACAGATACGGAGACAATCCCCTTGCCATGAAGCAGGCGGGTATTGCTTATGCTACCGAGCAGATAATCGACCTTTTTGCAAACGGGGTAAACGCGGTTCATGTTTATTCGATGAATAACCCCGAGGTAGCTTCTGAAATAAATAAAAATTTATCGGAAATTATTAAGTAAAATGGCTGTAATAGAGAGAGTTTACGGAAAGATCGAGCGAGAAAGCTTATCCTTTGATGATAACGAGGTTGCTTTAAGACTAAAGACCGAAAGAGGATATACCAACGAAATAATAGACGAGTGTAAACAAATCCTGCTTGATAACGTTGATTGCAGATATTGTGCTGTAAGGGTTGACGTTTGCGTAACGGACGAAAAGCTTATTGACCTTGGTTTTTTTAAGACGGAGAGCAGTGCACTCGCGAAGAATTTGTGTGGCTGTAACCAATGCTATATTATGGCTGTAACGCTTGGGAACAGAGTCGATATGCTTTTAAAAAGATTATCTATATCATCTATTGCGAAGCACTACATAACCGATGCTTTGGCATCGGCGTTAGCCGAGTCGGCGGCTGATATGGCAGAGAGGCTTGTAAAGGCAGATAATGATTGTAAACCGAGGTTCAGCCCGGGGTATGCTGATTTGTCTTTGGATATTCAATCTGACGTTTTGAAAATTCTTGAAGCGTCAAAATATCTTGGCGTATCAATTTCAAAAACAAATTTAATGACACCTCAGAAAACAATTACGGCGTTTATAGGGATAAAAAACTGAGAATAGGGAAAGAAATATATGAATATCAGGGATGCAATAAAGAGTAAAAGGTTATATTTTGACGGTGGAACGGGAACCGTTCTTCAGTCGATGGGGCTTAAGGCGGGAGAAACGCCTGAAAGCTGGAATATTACAAATCCATCAAAGATCACAGCATTGCATAAGGCGTATCTTGATGCAGGGTGTGATATAATAAAGACCAACACATTTGGTGTGAATAAAGATAAATATGACAACTACGAATTGCTTATAGAAAACGCAGTTAAGTGCGCGAAAGAAGCGATAGGCGATAAAAAAGATAAGTATATTGCCTTTGATATAGGTCCGTCGGGACGATTGCTTAAGCCTTTCGGTGATATGGAGTTTGAAGAGGCTGTAAGCCTTTTTGCTGCAAACGTAAGGGCTGCTGTAAAGTGCGGAGTTGACCTTATACTTATTGAAACGATGAATGATTCGTATGAAACGAAGGCGGCTGTTATTGCGGCAAAAGAAAACAGCGATCTTCCCGTGTTTGTTACCAACGCGTATGACGAAAGCGGTAAGCTTATGACGGGTGCTGACCCCAAGGCTATGGTCAGCTTACTTGAGGGATTGCATGTAGATGCTTTGGGTATGAACTGCTCGTTTGGACCCGATAAGATGCTTGAAATTATCGATGAATTCGTTTTAAATTCAAGCCTGCCTGTTATAGTAAATCCCAACGCCGGACTTCCGAGAGTGGAGAACGGTAAGACGACTTATGATATAGATCCCGAGATGTTTTCCGAATATATGGTAAGCCTTGCGACAAAGGGCGCTTGTATCCTTGGCGGTTGTTGCGGAACAACACCCGATTATATCAGAGCTGCTATAGAAAAAACGTGTAAGCTTGAATATAAATATCCCGAGAAAAAGAACAATACCGTTGTTTCTTCATATACACATACCGTAACCATCGGGAAAACACCTGTTTTGATAGGTGAAAGAATAAATCCTACGGGAAAAAGCAAGCTCAAAGAGGCTTTGCGTACTAACGATCTGAACTATATTCTTAACGAGGGTCTTGTTCAGGCAGAGAAGGGCGCGCATATACTTGACGTAAACGTGGGGCTTCCTGAAATCGACGAGATTGAAATGATGAAGAACGTTGTAACGTCGCTCCAGTCGGTTACGAATCTGCCGTTACAGCTTGACTCGTCAAGTTGTAACGTTCTCGAAAAATCAATGAGAATATATAACGGCAAACCCCTCATCAACTCGGTAAACGGAAAAGAAGAAAGTATGGCAGGAGTATTTCCGCTCGTAGAAAGATACGGCGGAGCTGTTATCGCATTAACTATGGACGAAAG
The DNA here is from genome assembly GCA_015065045.1 of Oscillospiraceae bacterium. Taxonomy (GTDB): domain Bacteria; phylum Bacillota; class Clostridia; order Oscillospirales; family CAG-272; genus RGIG1995. The sequence continues at coordinate 5,533 of SVRB01000064.1, forward strand.
CGGTATTCCCGATACTGCCGAAGAAAGAGTTGAAATTGCCGAAAGAATAATAAAAAAAGCCGCTGAATACGGCATCGGAAAAAATGATATAATCGTTGACCCGCTTTGTCTTACGGTTTCTTCTGATAAGAATGCGGCAAACGTAACTTTAAAGGCAGTTAAGCTTTTAAACGAAAAGGGAATAAAGACGAGTCTCGGTGTTTCAAACGTTTCGTTTGGACTTCCGAACAGAGAAAATATAAATACGGTATTTTTTGCAAACGCACTTGAAAACGGACTTGACTGTGCTATTATGAACCCCAATTCAGACGCAATGATGGGAGTTTATTATGCTTTTAACGCGCTTCACGGAAACGATGTTGGTTGCGCTGAATATATCAAATATGCTTCAAATAATGGCGCTCAAAAAGCTGTAAACACGTCTGCCAATACCGAGATGACACTCGAAAAAGCGGTTATAAACGGTATGACGGATTCATCCGTTTTTCTTGCAAACGAGCTATTGAAAACAGAAAAGCCGCTTGATATAATAAATAACATAATTATTCCCGCGTTAAACGAAATCGGCAAGGCTTTTGAAGAAAAAAGAGCTTATTTGCCTCAGCTTCTTATGAGCGCGGAAGCGGCATCTGCGGCTTTTGAGGTTATAAAATCCAAGATGGAAGTAAAAGTATCCGACAAAACAAGAGGATTTATTCTTGCTACCGTTAAAGGTGATATACACGATATCGGAAAAAATATAGTAAAAGTATTGCTTGAAAGCTATGGCTTTACCGTGTATGACCTCGGGCGCGACGTTGAGCCTATAGATATTGTTTCGGCTGTGGAAAAGTATGATTGCAGACTTGTAGGGCTTAGCGCTCTTATGACGACGACCGTTCCGTCTATGGAAGAAACGATAAAGTTGTTAAAAGAAAGATATGATGACGTAACCGTTGTTGTAGGCGGAGCTGTTTTGAATAAGAGCTATGCTGATATGATAAACGCAGACTTCTATGCGGCTGATGCTATGGATGCTGTCAGATACACGGAAAAATATTACGGTTGATTTATTTAGAAAATAGAGTTTAGGAGATTTGATGATGTTTGATGCAGTAAAAGTAAAAGAGCAGTGTGTTGCTTGGATAAGAGAGTTTTTTGAAGAAAACGGCAAGGGTTGTAACGCTATAGTAGGTATTTCCGGCGGCAAGGACAGTTCTATTGTTGCTGCGCTTTGCGTTGAGGCTTTGGGTAAGGAGAGAGTTATCGGCGTTTTGATGCCTCAAGGTGAACAGCACGATATCGATATGGCGTATATGCTTGTAAACCACCTCGGTATAAAGCACTACGTTGTAAACGTAAAGGATGCAGTTGACGCTGTTTTGAATAATATGCCGAAGGACCTTGAAATCACAGCGCAGACAAGACAAAATATTCCTCCCAGAGTGAGAATGACAACACTCTACGCTATATCACAGAGCTGCAACGGCAGAGTTGCAAACACCTGCAATCTCTCTGAGGACTGGGTAGGCTATTCAACAAGATACGGCGATGCGGCAGGTGATTTTTCACCCCTTTCGAATATAACCGTTACTGAAGCAAAGCAGATAGGATACGTGTTGGGACTTCCGAAGGAGCTTGTTGATAAGACGCCTATCGACGGACTTTGCGGAAAGACCGATGAAGAAAATTTAGGCTTTACCTATGCTGAGCTTGACGTATATATAAGAGAAGGCATAATCAACGACGAGGAAAAGAAAAACAATATAGACAGAAGACACAGAAACAACCTCTTTAAGCTTGCGCTTATGCCCAGCTTTAAGCCCGAAATATAATATTGACATTATATTGAATAGTTGATAGAATAAATATACCGATAATATTGAAGTTTGGGGGATTACATATATGGCATTTTTTGATGATTTGGGGAAAAAGATTACACAGGTTAGCCAGTCTGCAGTGCAGAAAACTAAGGATATGACCGGAATTGCGAAATACAGTGCTATGATTTCGGATGAAGAAAAGAAGATCAAAGAGCTGTATACTGAAATTGGAAGTATGTACGTTCAGCTTCATGCCGACGAAACAGAGGGTCAGCTTGGCGAGAAGGTTTGCGCTGTAAAGGAAGCTGAAAAGAAAATTGAAGAATACAATCAGATCATAAAAGAGCTCAGAGGATACGTGCATTGTGAAAACTGCGGTGCTGAGGTGTTGAACAGTATGTCATTCTGCAGTAATTGCGGAAAAGCGATGCCGAAGCCCGAGGTTGAGGTAAATAATAATCTTGTAAAATGCAGTGCGTGCGGCAATATGGTAGACAAAGCTATGAGATTTTGCACGAAGTGTGGTAATCCTATGGCTGCAGCACAGCAACAGCAGAAGAAATTCTGCACCAACTGCGGAAAAGAGCTGTCGGCTGATGCGGCATTCTGCACAGAATGCGGAACAAAAGTATAATACGTATATTGTGATTAAAGGGGCTTTTTCAAAAAGCCCCTTTTTATGTTAAATATTTTTTATTAAAAGTTTTTGCGGATTCCAAAGGAGCTTTTTGAAAAAAGCTCCTTTGGTCAAGGGTTCGGGAGCGAAGCTCCTGACATTCTGTGCCTTTTAGGCTCTCCCTATGGGAGAGCTGTCAGCGAAGCTGACTGAGAGGGCTAAGACATATTATTTGCTTAATAACATTATCTTTTCTTTTTTTACGTTACTTTCTTGCGTGCCAAGAAAGTAACCAAAGAAGGCACAAGGGAGGGGAGTTCCGATCCTCCCCTCCCCCTGA
>SVRB01000065.1 GCA_015065045.1 Oscillospiraceae bacterium
TTCTTGATTGCGATAGCAGCGCCTACTGTGTAAGCCCATTTAGCATTTTCAAATGCGATAGGCTGTGTTTCTTCAACGATCTTATAGGGGTCGATACCCTTTGCAGCGCAAATTTCCTTACATTCATCGATAGAGGAAATACCGTATTCTTTAAGAACAGCGAGGATCTTCGCCTCACGTCTTTCATAACCTTCAAAATGTGCCATTACGTTTTCCCTCCTTAATTATTCATGTCTGGGGTCGATATACTTAACAGCGTCTGCAAAGCGGCCGTAAGTACCCATAGACTGTTTGTAAGCTTCGTTGGGTTCAACACCCTTTTTGATGAGGTCGGTCATTTTTCCGAGTGATACGAATTCGTAACCGATAACTTCGTTGTTAGCATCGAGTGCCATTCTTGTACAATAACCTTCGGTCATTTCGAGGTAACGAACGCCCTTAGCCTTTGTACCGTACATTGTACCTACCATTGAACGAGCGCCCTTACCGAGGTCTTCCATACCTGCGCCGATTACCAAGCCGCCTTCAGAGAAAGCTGACTGAGTTCTACCGTAAACGATCTGGAGGAAGAGTTCGCGCATTGCTGTGTTAATAGCGTCGCAAACAAGGTCAGTGTTAAGAGCTTCGAGAAGTGTTTTGCCGGGGAGGATCTCAGCAGCCATAGCCGCGGAGTGAGTCATACCCGAACAACCGATTGTTTCAACGAGAGCTTCCTCGATGATACCGTTCTTAACGTTAAGTGAAAGTTTGCAGCCGCCCTGCTGAGGAGCGCACCAACCGATACCGTGTGTGTAACCGGAAATATCGGTGATCTGTTTTGACTGAATCCACTGGCCTTCTTCCGGAATGGGAGCAGGTCCGTGATCGCAGCCCTTTGTGACACAGCCCATATGAGCAACTTCAGTGCTCATAGCATATTCACAAGAAAATTCTTTGCTCATGATTATTTCTCCTTATATAGATGTATATATTGATTTCAAAAATTATTTAACGATTTCGCCGTAGCAAAGACCGAAAGCGCAAGCAGCGTTAGCTTCGTCTGTATCGATGTGCATAGCGGGAGCAAACTTGGGGCTTACTCTGATTACAACGTCATCAAAAACAGTTGTTCTTTCGGAATCGATCTTAACCTTAACAATTTCCTTATCCTGAACGTTGAACTGTTCAGCAGCTTCGGGAGTAAGGTGAATGTGTCTCTTTGCGATAATAACGCCTTCAGCGAGGTCAACTTCGCCTGCAGGGCCAACGAGCTTAAGTCCGGGAGTTCCTGCAACGTCGCCGCTTTCTCTAACGGGAGCTGATACACCGAGTGTACGAGCATCTGTGAAAGAAATTTCAACCTGTGTTGCGGGACGAGCGGGGCCGAGAATGATTACGTTTGCGATTTCCTTCTTAGGGCCAACGAGCTTAACTCTTTCTTCACAAGCGTACTGTCCGGGCTGACTCAATTCTTTTTTCTCTGTGAGTGTAGCACCCTTACCGAACAGAGTTTCGATATCTTCTGCGGAAAGGTGAACGTGTCTTGCGGATGTTTCAACAAGTACTTTGTTATCCATGATCTATATACCTCCATTGAATTAAATGTTTGAATAATTCCAATCAAAACTCATTATACTATAAAAAATAATAATTGTAAATAGCATTAAAAATTTTTTTCGCATATTTTACCATATTTTAATATATTTACAAAAAACAAGGGAGAATTATATGACGGATATAGAAATAAAAGAAAAAAAACAAGAAAAAGAAGGGCAGAGTGACAAGCTTGAAAAAGAAAAAACCGAAAATCTTCAGCTTGAAAATGTAAAAATAAGCAATTCCATCACTACCGACACAGACGGAACAAGGTTGCATTGTATGACGATTATCGGTCAGATAGAGGGGCATTATATTTTGCCTAACGACCAAAAATCGACCAAATACGAGCAAACGATTCCGCTTTTGGTATCGGTTGAGGAGAGTGATGATATTGATGGACTGCTCATAATTCTCAACACGGTAGGCGGCGATGTTGAGGCGGGACTTGCGATAGCGGAGATGATTGCAAGTATGAGCAAGCCGACAGTATCCCTTGTTCTCGGCGGTGGTCATTCGATAGGCGTACCGCTTGCGGTGTCAGCAAAGAAATCGTTTATAGTTCCGTCGGCAACAATGACCGTCCACCCTGTAAGAACGACGGGGCTTGTCGTCAGCGCGCCGCAGACCTATAACTATTTTAACCGTATGCAAGACAGAATACTCAAATTTATTGAAGGACATTCAAAAATAAATATAGAAAGGCTTCGTGAGATGCTGTCGGCAAAAGACGAGCTTGCAACCGATATGGGAACGGTGCTTGAGGGGAAAGAGGCTGTTGATTGTGGGTTAATAGACGAAGTCGGCGGACTTAACGAAGCTATTACCACGCTTAAAAGCATGGTAAAAGAAAACAAAAACAATATTTAAAGTTTTGAGGGAGTCAAGAGGGCACTTTTGGTAGGGGGCGGTCTACTGCGGTTCGGTCACACCTCGGCTCTGACATCACACCGTGATGTCATTCACTACCTCGGTGCCGCTTCGCTACGTCCTCGACGTCCCGTTTTTGTGCAAATCTAATTTTTACCTCCATCTGACGAGGGAGGTGGCTTTTGCGAAGCAAAAGACGGAGGGAGAGATATTATTTAGCTAAATAATATAATCTTTTCTTTTTTTATGTTACTTTCTTGCGTGCCAAGAAAGTAACCAAAGAAGGCACAAGGGAGGGGATTTCGATTTCCCCTCCCTTTGAACCCTACCCCTAAAACGACCGAGGGATTTCCTCCCTCGGAACCCTCCTCGGTCTGCGAAAGACGGGGTGCTCGTTTAAAGTTTTTGGGGAGTCAAGAATTTTATTGTAGGGGGCGACGTCCCCGACGCCCCGATTTATAATGTTTCGAAAATAATAAATTCTAATCCCGTAGGGGTGGATTCAATATCCGCCCATGTTGGTGCGAATCTAATTTTAGCTCCATCTGACGAGGGAGCTGTCGAGCGTATGCGAGACTGAGGGAGAGAAAAACGAACGATTTAATCAAACAATATTGCAATCTAAAATCTTATGTGTATCTCTCCCTCCGTCTCGGCAATAAAGCATTGTTAAATCGAAAATTCATTTATTGCCGAGCCACCTCCCTCGTCAGATGGAGGCTTAGTATGGTGCAAATCTATCTTTAGCCCTTTCCTGAGGGGAGGGTGGATTTTTGCGTAAGCAAAAAGACGGGAGGAGAGATACATAACAGATTTATAATTGTTTTATGTCTTATATTTATGCGGGGCGTCGAGGACGTCGCCCCCTACAATAATGTAATAATGTTTAATTTGTAGTGGCGATTATTGTCCGCTCGTTTTCAAAAAAAGAGGGCACTTTTTTTGAAAGTGTCCTCTTGTTGTGTTATCAAATCTTATTCGATTGTCATATCGATTTTAAAACGCATAGTCTTACGAAGTGTATTCTTGGGAAATTCCTCGTTTCTGATCTTAAGGAGCCCAATTTTCTTATAAGGAACGGCAGTTCTGTTATAATCATCAATATACTTCTTCAAATGTGCCTTAATATCCGTAATATTGTTTTTCTCGCAATATTCGTTATCGGGGAACACCTCTGCAACTATAGCATTATGTGCTATTCCGCGTTTGCTTATGCCTTCATAAACAATTATTTCAAGCACGCCGGGGGTAGCGATAAGCTCATTTTCTATTTCCTCGGGGTAAACGTTCTTTCCGTTTGAAAGAATAATCAAATTCTTCTTTCTTCCGGTAATGTACAAAATATTATTTTCGTCAAGCTTTCCGTAATCTCCCGTTCTGAAATATCCGTCGTCGGTTATAGCTTCAGCTGTTGCAGCCTCGTCTTTATAGTAGCCGAGCATAACGTTGGGACCTTTAACCAATATTTCACCCTCGTCGTCCTCATTGGGATCGTCGATAATAACGTGGTCGATATCAATAACGTTACCAACGCTTCCGGGAACGATATTTAAAGAACGGTTGAATGCGATAAGAGGCGAACATTCCGTTATGCCGTATCCGTTCAGCGTCGAAATTCCGATAGCCTCGAAAAATGCAAGTATTTCGGGGTTAATAGGAGCGCCGCCTGATATAATCGTTTTTATCTCGCCGCCGAAAGCGCTTCTGATAGATGAGAAGAGCTTCTTTCTTTGGTCGATTCCCACCTTAAGCATCGCATTGCTCATTTTGATCATATTAAACAAAAGCTTTTCCTTGCCTTGCTCTTTAACGTTAGCAAGAATCTTACGGTAGAAGGTTTCGAGATAAAGGGGAACCAAAACAAGATGACCGGGTTTTATTTCCTTAAGCTCTTTTGTAATATATCTGAGTCCTGCGGAAATATATACCTCAGCGCCTATAATAGTATGACCGAGGAACAAAATTGTTGAGCCGTAAGTATGGTGAGGGGGCAAAACACCGATAGTCTTATCAGAATAGTCAATATAGGGTACGGCTTCAGCAACGTTTGAAAGAATTGCCTTTTGTGAAAGCATAACCCCTTTGCCTTTTCCGGTTGTACCCGATGTGAAAACGAGGAGCGCCATTTTTTCGGGATCGATAGGAGCTTCGTTATAAGCATCGGGGGATTTTTTATACTTTATGCTGCCTTTAGCGATGAGTGTTTTTACGTTGTTTTCGTTTTCCTTTGCTGACATGAAAACGGGCTCAGCTTTGAGGCTTGTGCTATCCTTTACAAGCTGTATTTTGTCGCCTAAATCTTCGTCGCAGAACAAAAAGTCAGCCTCCGCTTTTGATGCAGTCTGCGCGAGGTCTTCTCCGTGCCAATCCTTGTCAAGCGGAACAACAACGCCGCCGATTGAAAGAACTGAAAAGTATACAACAGCCCACTCGTATGAAAGCTTGCCGATAACAACACAGTGCTTACCAGCGCATCCCATAGCTAACAGCTCGGAAGAAAGCGCTCTGACGTCGTTTCTGAGATTGTGGAATGTAACCTTTGTAATTTCTTTATCGGTTGTTTTTTCGCGGAATGAATATGCTGTTCTGTCATAATGCTCGCTGCCTGCCCATTCGATAAGCTCACGAACGGTTTCAAAGCTCTTCTTTTCGTGAATTAAGTGATTATTATTTTTCTTCATAACAAATAAATCCTCTTTTTGTGCATATTTATATATATTCAGCACACGGTGTGCTGAATATTTTTAAACGGAAATACAAGTATATTTCCGTTGTTATATTTTTGTAAAAACGCGTATTATTTTGATCTCATGCCGTCAAGCAACACATTAAAGCTGTATTTAAAATTATTCACAGCATCCTCCATTGATAATTTTCTGCCGATGGCATCAGCATTATATCCACGGATAAAGCACCATATAGCGTAGCTCATAACGTCCGAATCAACGTCACGTAAATAATTATTTTCTTTACCGAACTCGATGATTTTTTTGATTTCGCCCTTCCACCAAAGATAGTTGCGGTCGGAGATGGAATCGTTTTCAAATACGTAGTTGTTAAATTCTGTTTTGAGCTTGTATGACATAACGAGCGTATTTGCAACGATGTCGATGACCTGCTCAAAAAAATCCTTGTCGGGTTCGAATTTTGATATAATGCTTTCTCTGATCTTTAAAACAATGTCCTCGTACAAAATCTCAAGCACTTCGTCAATGTTGTGAAATCTGTTGTAAAAAACTCGGTTTGTGATATTGAGTCTTTGAAGTATCTTTCTTACGTTCAAATTTTCAATTCCGAATTCAATAGCAATTTCTTTTGCGGTTTCGATGATTCTGTCGGACATATCATCTTGGATCAAAGCAGAAATTTCATTACTCAATTTTGTCTCACCTGCCATTTCAGCACACAGTGTGCTGAAATGATTATACCATATATTTTTTATTTGTCAAGCATTATTTTACAGCGTACAAATTTAGATCCCACGCAGGAACGTACTTGTATTTTCTGAGATAAAGCTTGTAATTCGGATCGATTTGGTTTATAAGCAAAGGCAGGTCGAACATATCCTCATTTCTGTGGTATAATGAAACAAGCAAGTCGGGTGACGAGTTTTGTATAGTCTGTGCGCTACCCAAAATTGCATTTCTTTCCGCGCCCTCAACGTCGTATTTTATATAATCTGCGTTAATGTCGCATACACTGTCTATAGTGCAAGCGTCAATGGATATGGTCTTTTTTGTGTTTAATGAAAACATATTGGAATTTCTGTTTCCGCTTGCGTCAAATTCGAGAACGGTATTTTCATTCCACGCCGCAGAATTTTTGGGTACTATAGCTTCATTATTCTCGGCAAAAGCAACAAGCTTTTTATAATTACGAGCATCGGGCTCGATGGCATAAATTTTATTGATATTACAGCATCTTGTAAGCATTTCTCTTGCCGTGTCTCCGTTATACGCGCCCGCATCAACAGCAGTTACGTATTTGTCGGGCGAGAGAATATTTTCCCACGCTTCGTCGGGAGTTGTTTCAATTTCTTTTAAGTATGATATTTTGCCCGTAAGCTTATATTTGATAACGTTGTCAAACACATTTTTTGAGGTAACGTCGGCAAGAAGCTCTCTTGCTCGGCTGAAGCTTTCTATATTAGCTTTGAAGAAATCAAGATTGAACGTACCATCTCCCGTAACGGGTACGTCGGGAGCGTACATTTCGTGCTTGTCGTTAATTTTATAAAACAAGTCCAAAACGTCGTCAAGGCTTGAAGCAAACGACAAAATAACTATAAAATCATCATATTTTTCTTCGATATCCTTGAGAGTCAACACCTGTTTTCCGTGGAAAAAGTGACCTCTTACAAAGCCGTCGCTTGCAAAGAAATCGGATACTTCAATGTTTAATTCATCAAATCTCGACAGTATCTTGTCAGCACCGTTACCCATTCCGTATATGACGATGGGCTTGTCAGCCTTTTGAAGATATTGCCAGAGGTCTGTGTCTATGCCTATTGTATTGAATAAATCGTTCATATAAAAGCTCCTAAAATGTGTGTAACTGTATTATACTCTCATAAACCCGCATTGTCAAAAAAATTTAAAAATTATAAATATATATTGTGGAAAAGAAAATTGTGTGGTATAATGAACGCGATATAATTCAACGTGTTATAAAAGGAGAACGGAATTTGGAACCGGAAGTACTGAACGGATTAACACTTGCTTACCTCGGAGATGCCGTGCTTGAAATTATGGTTCGAGAAAAGGTTATCGAAAGCGGTGTAACGGACGTCGGAAGACTGAATAATATGGCGAGAACCTTTGTGAGAGCGACCGAGCAGAGTAATGCTTTGAACAACATAATTGAGCTTCTTGATGAAGAAGAAATGAGCTTTTTCAAAAGAGGAAGAAACACGAAGGGCAATACCCCGAAGTCTGCATCTACGGCAGAGTACAGACGGGCAACGGGAATGGAGGCATTGTTTGCCTTCTTGTATATGAAGGGAAGAACGGATAGAATGAAGTATCTGTTTGAAACTGCATACAAAGATCATTTTGAAAACATTTTAGAAAATAAATAAAATTTTAAAAAAAGGGGATTTTAAAAATGTGGAAAGACTTTAAAAAATTTGCATTCA
>SVRB01000066.1 GCA_015065045.1 Oscillospiraceae bacterium
GAACAGCAACGCGCCGTCGCTTCGCTCCCTCGTCAGATGGAGCTAAAAATTAGATTTACACAAAACGGGCGACCAATGGTCGCCCCTACAATTAGATAATATTACATCATTGTAGGGGGCGACGTCCCCGACGCCCCCGCGTAAACATAAGACATAAACTAATTATAAATTCTTTTATGTATCTCTCCCTCCGTCTTTTGCTTCGCAAAATCCACCTCCCTCGTCAGATGGAGGTAAAGATGTTAGATTCTTAGCAAATCGGACAGTCGAGGACGCCTGTCCCTACAAATAATTGATTATATCATTTTTATTCAAGTTATAACAGTAATTCTAATTGCAATAATTGCGATTTTAGTTTTTCTGTGGTATAATGTAGAAAACGGAGGTGTAACGATGAGGTTAGTGTACAGATATATTATGAAATACGTGGCTTTTACTGTTGTGCCTATGCTTTTGTTTGTAGGCGCTACAGCCTATGCGTTTATATTTGCGGGAAGCATTAATAACTCTTTGGTTGAACTGACGTTTTCAATAGTTATTTCCTCGGTTGTTTTTGTGTGCTTTTTGTTATATTATGGATATAACATACTTAGATTTTTGAGCATGATTAAAAGGCAAAATAAGAAATACAAAGTTTCATTTGATGATAAAAACGCAACAAATATAGGTAGTATATTCTCAACGCGGGTAATATGCTCGGATAATTGGTTGATTTGTCCCGGAAAAATAGCGATTTATTACAAAGAGCTCAAGTCCGCATCTATGGGTGAATGCTATTATAGTAGAGGTGGTGCTGTATATCCTGTAAAAATCAAAATATTATCGGGTAAAACGTATAATATAAAGTTTAAAAGCGAAGCAGATGCCCGTTTTTTAAGAAAATGGGCAAGAAAATGATTTTAAATATTGAAATTTTTATAATAATATCGAATTTATAAATCAAAACATACCGGTCTGTTTTTTAATTGACTTATTTTTTGATTTATGTTAAAATTATCAGCGAAGAATATAAATATATCAAAGAGGTTTATATGGGCGAATCAAGTATATTTAAGTGGGAAAAGAAATTTCTGAAATTTATTGAGAAAAATTTATATTGGGTTATAACAGCAGTTGTATTTGTTTTAGGCTTTTTGATCAGAATTCCCCCAATGGAATACGTAAGCGGTGACTTTTATCACTATCTTTCTCCTTGGTTTGATGAAATCAAGGAAAGCGGTCTTAGTCATCAGGTAGGTAACTATAATCTTGTTTATCAGTTTCTTATATATATTATGACAAAGCTGCCTTTAAAGGCTATTTATTCATATAAGATATTATCGTGCATATTTGACTTTTTACTTGCGATCATAGCAGGTAGGGTAGTTTATCATTTGCTTGATAAAGACAGACGTGCTTGGGGCTCGCTTATCGCAACAGCTGTTATTTTGTTGTCTCCCGTAGTTATCTTGAATTCAGCAGTATGGGCGCAGTGCGATTCTATCTTCGTGTTCTTTGCTGTATGCGCTTTGTTTGCATTGTTAAAGGAAAAGTACGTATTATCTATGGTGATGTTAGGCGTATCCTTTGCTTTTAAGCTTCAGGCAGTATTCTTGTTCCCGATTTTTCTTTTAGTTTACTTTATTCGTAAGCGTTTTACCATTTTTAACTTTATTTGGGTTCCTTTGTCTGTTGTTGCTTGTGGATTGCCTACAGTGTTTTACGGAAGAAATCCGCTTGAAACTATTACAATATACACAGAGCAGACCGAGGTTTATCCATATATGTCGTTGAATTCCGCATCATTCTGGCAGTTGGTATTAAAGCCTATGGACGTTGGACACTATGAGGCAATGAAAACGGTTGCGATTTACTTAACTTTTGCCATTCTTCTCGGTATTATGGTATACTGGATTATGAACCGTTTTTCTACAGATGGAAAGAATCTTATAATAATGGCATTCATATTGACTTACGTATGTTTTCTGTTCTTGCCGGCGATGCACGAAAGATATTCTTACGTATATGAAATACTTGCTATATGTATTGCTGTTATTTATCCGAAGACGATTCCTCTTTGTTGCGGATTACATATCGTGGCGTTGTTGTCTTACGCATCGTTCTTGTTCGGCACTGTTCCGATAAGCTTCCCTTGGTTAGCAATTATAAATATTATAATATTTGTTCTTTATTTCTACGTGTTGAACGTATATATGAAAAACACGACAGAAAACACGAAAAAAGCATAAATAATAAAATAAAAAACTCCTTCAGTTTGTTTGACGTTTTTAAACGTAAGCTGAAGGAGTTTTTGTTATTATATCATATTTTATCATCGGTTGGCGCTGATGTAGTATCTTCAGGTTCTGACGTTGACGTATCGGGAGTGCCTGTGGTTTCAGGCGCTTCTGTAGTAACGCTGTCTTCCATTGTAGATTCGGGTGTAGTTGTTTCCGAATCGGGAACGGTCGTTGTATCTTCAGGCTCCGACGTTGATGTGTCGGGAGAGCCCGTGGTTTCAGGCGCTTCTGTAGTAACGCTGTCTTCCGTTGTAGACTCGGGTGTAGTTGTTTCCGGATCGGGAACGGTCGTTGTATCTTCAGGCTCCGACGTTGATGTGTCGGGAGAGCCCGTGGTTTCAGGAGTTTCTGTAGTAATGCTATCTTCCGTTGTGGATTCGGGTGTAGTTGTTTCCGAGTCGGGCACAGTTGTTGTATCTTCAGGCTTTTTATCATCGGACGTTGAAGGTGGGTTGATAGTTGGTTGAGCAATCGTAACCGTTACGTTTTCGTTGTTAAGAATATATAACTCGTTGTTTTCGTTATTTGTAATATATCCTTCGTAATATGACGACGTTCCCCAGTTTAATAAAAAGCTTACTTTTTTTGCGGAGGAGGCGTCAATAGCTAACGTAAAAATAATCTTATTGTTTTCAGGATCATTGTTTGATCCGATTTGCGCGGTGTGATACTTTTCTTTGCACCCATCAACTGTAATAATGCAAAAACCGGTATTTGCGGTGCAGTTTTCGGTTTTTTCGATTGTTATTGTGTATTCGGTGTTGGGTTGCAATGTTGCTGTGTATAGAGATAATGATTCTTTTTGTACTGTAATATCATTGTCAGCCTTTGTAACGGAAGATATTGACACGTTCGCATCAAAAACTGAAGTTTTGATCGTATTGGAATTGGAGGATACGTCGCTCGTAAAATATGCGTATGCAGTAATTGCCATTACAGCAAGGCACAGAATGATAACACAGATAGTAATTATCATACGAGTAAGTAGAACTTTATCATTTATTTTTTCGCGCTTTTGAGTGAAAAAATATTTGTTGAAAAATTCTTTCATGCGATTTTTCCTCCTTTCGTTTTTTATAGGAATATAAAATTAGTTAGTCTTTTGTGTAGCGCTTACAATTATACCGAGTTCTACTTTTGGAACGATATCGCCTCTATAGTTGGCTTCATTATATACCTCCTCGGGCATACGAACGATAAGCGCTATATATATTGTATTGTTTGCGCCAAGCTCGGCAACGTCTGTTGAATAGTTATTGAGCTTCATATCGGCATATGCTTTTGCATTATCTCTGTTAGAAACCAAACTGTCAAGCTCTTGTTCTGTTTCTGCTGTAACAATACCAAATCTTAGGTATTCTTGAAGGTTAAACTCTTGGCCAAATACGTTTTTTGCAAGTGTGTAGTTAGTAACGTTTACTGCTGTGTGAAAATCAAATGGAACAGAGCCTTTATTTTCGATTTTCAAGTATACCACTTGAATGTATCCGGGCTCATATAGTGCGTTTTTATCAAAGATTTTCGTCTGAGCGTCTATTGCTTCATAGCTTCCGTTATCAAGACGGTATGATGCTTCTAAATCAAAATCAGCAAAATGAAAAATATTATTAACGGTGGGAGACGTGTCTTTAAACCAAGCCAATGATGCGCCGGTTCCTAAAATTGTCCAAGCAATCAGCAAGCATAAGCTGAGGACTAAAGCGAATTTTTTATATGTTTTTTTCTTATGCAATTTTAACACGCTTATCCTCCTTTGTTAGTCAGTTGTGTTTTAAGCTTGTGTATCCTTTTGTTGCTTTTTCTTATAGAATAAAAGAATCAAAATCATAGCTAAAGAGAAAGCCGATGCTGATATCCAGAAAACCATATTAAAATTATTACCGGTTTGCGGGGGCTTTGGATCAGTATCCTCAATAGGATATTCTTCGATCATAAACTCCCAATCGATATAACCGATCTTATTTTGATAGTTGTTGTCTAATTCGACAGGGACGTTAAGGGTAACATCGATGTTTACCTCTCCGCCTGAATATAAAGTTCCGAGACAAATCCATTCGGAAAGCTGAGCTGCTTTGTCAGCTGATGAATCAAACATATACGCCATTTCGTTGTCATCGCTTTTTTTGACCTGAAGGGTGAGCTTTGATAAAAAGTCTATTGAGCTTTCATCAGCGCCGAGAGAGCGCAAGTAGATTTTTACTTTAACCTCGTTAGATGAATCATTTTTGATGGAGATCTTTTCTGTCAAGGAATCTCCCGGCATAACGCTTTTGAATCCTGTAAACAAGTCTGTAGGCGAATAGATGCTGTTAGCTTCAAAAATAAATTCCTTGGCGTTTCCGTCATATATAACCTTACCGCCGTCAGCATTCGCAGAAAAGCACAGAGAAACTGTAATCAAAAGAACTAATAAAAGGGAAGTGGCTTTCTTCATTTACGCGCCCTCCTGTTCTTTTGGCCAACCGGATGCGGTATACGCTTTGTTATCTTCAATAGGATTGTTTTCGCTTTGTACAGCGTGTGCAACTACGGTAAGCTGAAGTGTTTTTCCGAGGTATTTATTATCAACCGCCGCTCCGACAATCTCTACGTGAGAGAATACGTTAGGAGTGGTCTCGTATGGCTGAACAGCTTCTCTATAATAGTACCAACCGTCGTGCAAGATCCAGTTGTTCTCATCAATGTTAAGCTTGAAGCAGTCGTCTGCGGAAAGCTCTTGTGAATCAACACCGTAAACTATTTTCACACGAAGATAGAACGGGTGGTCGCAATCACTCTGTATGTTGACCTTTTTTCCTACAACGTCACCGGGGGTTATGTATATACCTTTTTCGGTGAATTCAGCTCCGGTGTCGGTTAAATCATTGATTATAAATTGTATATTTCCGGAGGTTACAACGTTTGTTGCTTTTCCGATAGTTGAGTAATATGCTAACGTACTTTGACTCAGAAAAGTCAAAATGATGGAAACTATAGCTATCACCGATATTTTCAGCTTTATTTTGCCAAACATCATATCCTCCTTATAATTTTTTGTCTTTCAGCAATCAAAAGATATAAACAAAGAAGCTTATATCCTTTGATTGCCGCCTATCCCTCATTTGTTGAGGGATAGAACGGTCTTGTTTTTTATTTGATGATTACGTAATCAAGTACATTTGAAGCGGACATGTATGTACCGTTCTTTGCCTCGATAGAAATCTGGCCTTCGCCGCAATCACTTTCGGAAACAATGAGATCCTTCCAGTTTTCAGCAGTAAGCTTTACGCCGTTTACTGTGCAGTTTTTCAAAGTGATCTTTGCATCAGCACCAAGCGAGCTAAGGTCTATATAGAACTTGCTGCTAAACTCACAGCTGTCAAATACTGTCTCAACGTAAGGCTTTACCAAACGTCCGTATACGTTTGTGTAATATTCACCCTGACCGAACGTGCAGTTTGTAAAGCTTGCATCTTTAACAGCAGTACCCAAGCTGGACCAACCGTTAAACGTGCTGTTTGTAACGATCAAAGACTGCTTTCCGTCGCCTTCGCCTGTGTTAAGCGCATAGCATACGTCTTCGCCGCTTACGATAACGTTGTCAAGATATATTGTTTCGGTAGGATACATAATCATAATGCCACGGAAAACACCATCAACAGTAATATTTTTGATTGTACCGCCTGATGTCATGATACCGTAGTTATCGATATTTCCGTTTTTTATAGGACCAACTTCAAAATCGAGAACGTAGCCGTTACCGTTCAATATGTTACCTGCAACGTTTATACCGTAATAGTTTCCGTAGGGAGCTGTTGTTTCAACTGAGAATTCGTCGAAGCTGTTGTTCAAAAGAACGATCTTGCCCTTTGCTAATGCCCAAGTAACAGCTGCTTCAGAGCTTGCAACAACTTCATTCATTTCAGCGCTGCTGTAATAAATAGAATTTGTGAAGCCGAAGCGAACAACGGAATTTGAACCGTTTGTACGTGTAAACGTTGTGTTAGTGAAGTTAAGGTTCAAGAGTGCATCAGCTGCAGCAGCCTTATCTGCGCTGCCGCCAAAGTCAGCAGCAGTATAGTTGTGTACCCAGAAGCAGCTATTGCCTGTAAGGAATGTACAGCCGTTCAAGGTTATGTTGTTCATATCGTAACCGCTGTTGAAAGCACGAACGCCGACGTAGTTGGACTTGAATGTTGAATTCTGTGCATTCAAAGTAACTTCGCCCCAGTTGTTGAGGTGAACGCAGAATGCCATATCAGAACCACCAAGGTTTTCAATAGTAGCGTTAGTGATGTTTAAAACGCCGCCTGCAGTAACGTTGAATACGTTTGTGGAACTGCCCCAACCCATGTTAGTGCCTGTATGCAAGATTGTCATAGTACCGTTTTTAACAGTAAGTGTTCCTCTAACGTCAAACATATTGCGGTTTGAGTCTGTCTTGTTGGAAACACCTGCTATGGTCTTGCCGTTAAGGTCGATCGTGATGTTCTTACCTGCAGCGATTGTTATTGTATTGTCGGCATCAACTGTGATGTCCTTCAATATTGTAACAGTCTTTCCATCAGCGTTAGCAAGAGCATCTGCCAATGATGTGTAGTAATCATTACCGATCTTTGCAGGGTAAATGTCATCCTTGTTGATTGTTTCGCTGTCAAGCTGACCGCCTTTTATAGCTTCTTCAACCTTTTCAGCAAAAACTTCGCTGTTAACAGGGGGGATAATAGCTGCTGTGTTGTCGATTACTGCTTTAACGTCGTTAATAGCAGTATCCTTAGCCTTATCATAAGCCAAAGCAGAACCGCTTACAGCATATTCACTAAAGTGATTTGTTGTAAATACGAGCTTACCTGTAGCTGCATCGTAAGATACAAACGTGGGCTGATCCTTTCCGTCGTTACCTGTGTAACTGATAGAAACGTTTTCAAGACCCTTTGAAATGTATGTTGTAACAGTGTAAACACCGTTAGCAAGCTCCTCGCTGACTTCTTCTCCGTTTACTGTCATAGTAACGTCGATCGAACCTACTACAGAGCCGTTTGCGCTTACGTTGAAGAGAGAGTTTTCAGCAGTAACTGTCATTTCAACAAGCTTATTGGTATAAGCTCCGGCGGGGATTTCGATGTTAGTCTGAGGATATGTTGTTGAGGGAGATGCTG
>SVRB01000067.1 GCA_015065045.1 Oscillospiraceae bacterium
TGCCAAAACGAGCAAGTCAGCTCCCGCCTTAGAGCTTGAATAGGGAGATGATGTATGGATAGGAGTTTCTTCTGTAAAGAAAAGATCAGGACGATCAAGCGGAAGATCTCCGTATACTTCGTCTGTTGATACCTGATGGTAACGTGTTATACCGTATTTACGGCAAGCATCCATAAGAACCTGTGTTCCGAGAATGTTTGTCTGCAAGAATATTTCGGGGTTTTCGATCGAACGGTCAACGTGGCTTTCTGCCGCAAAGTTAACTACGATATCGGGATGCTCTTCTTCAAAAAGGTTATAGATAGCTTCTCTGTCGCAAATGTCCGCCTTAACGAAACGGAAATTCGGATTATCCATAACGGGTGCAAGTGTAGAAAGGTTTCCTGCGTATGTAAGCTTATCTACACAGATGATACGATATTCGGGATATTTTTTGAGCATATGGAAAACAAAGTTAGATCCGATAAATCCGGCGCCGCCGGTAACAATAATATTCATAGTTTAATCTCCTTATAAATTAGTGTAAAACGTCGATATATTTTCCATCAAGTACGTCCTTTAAGTATTGGCCGTATTGATTTTTCTTCAATGTTTCATAAACCTCAAGAACGTCCTCGCGGCTTATCCAACCGTTAAGGTATGCGATCTCCTCGAGACAAGCGATCTTTCTGTGCTGGTGATTTTCTACAGTCTTAACAAAGTTTGTAGCTTCAACCAAGCTTTCGTGTGTTCCCGTATCAAGCCATGTAAAGCCCTGACCCAAAAGCTCAACGTTGAGCTCTCCGTTTTCAAGATAGATACGGTTCAAATCTGTAATTTCAAGCTCTCCGCGCGCAGAAGGCTTAAGTCCCTTTGCATATTCAACAACGCGGTTGTCGTAGAAATAAAGACCTGTAACACAGTAGTTACTCTTAGGCTTCAAGGGTTTTTCTTCTATGGAAATAGCGCGTCCCTCTTTATCAAATTCAACGATACCGAATCTTTCGGGGTCGTCAACGTAATAGCCGAATACAGTAGCACCCTTGCCGCTTTCAGCGTTGCTTACGGCAGCCTTAAGACGTTTCTTTAAACCGTGTCCTGCAAATATGTTATCTCCAAGCACCATAGCTACAGTGTCATCACCGATAAAGTCAGCGCCGATAATAAACGCCTGCGCAAGACCGTCGGGCGAAGGCTGAACTGCATAAGAAAGATTTACACCAAACTGATGACCGTCTCCCAACAATTCTTTAAAACGAGGGGTATCCTGAGGAGTTGAAATAATCAAAATATCTCTGATGCCTGCATTCATCAAAACAGACATCGGATAGTAAATCATCGGCTTGTCATAAATAGGAAGAAGCTGCTTTGACGTAACCTTTGTGAGCGGATAAAGTCTTGTTCCGGAGCCACCTGCTAAAATAATACCTTTCATAATCAATCCTCCAAATTTAACTGCGATCTATTATAAAAATTAAATACTGCCATTACACAACAATAAACCAAAATTCCTACGGACGAATTCATACACGGCGTAAAGTAAGAATATACAACCAGTCCCAACAGCACACTGAACCAAGTCAGCGCCAATAAGAACTGTTTATGTTTTCTTCTGAACATCTGTATCAGCTGAACCAACATAAATCCGAGCGGTGACAGATAACTGATAAGTCCGATTATACCCATCTTTGAAAACAAATCCAAGAAAAAGTATTCATTCAAACCGTCGGGACGGGACGGTATTTCAGCACCAAACCCTAATCCGATTATGGGAGATTTTTTTATATTACTTACAAGCTCGCCTACCGTAACTGCGCGTATGCTGTCCGAATCCACCGTATTCTGATGGAATGTGTCAAGTTTATCGGAATCATCATCCGAGTCTTCATTACCCGAATCCACACTACCGCTTGAACCTGTATTTGTAAACAGGTCCTCAAGAAAATCAATTCCTACAAACGTTCTTGACAAAGCATATGTAAAATAATTTTCACCGCTAACCACCTTAAAGCCTGCTATGATAACACTGAAAACAACAAGCATAATCAAAAGATGGGTTAAAATCATCATTTTTTCTTTTTTAGGTAAACGTATAAGCAAAACTACCAACAAAACGAATACCGTTACCGCTACAGCAAGGAATACCGATCTTGTATACGATGCCAAAAGAGAAAATCCGCAAATTGCCGTTATCGACGGATATACGATCTTATTCAGCTTCGTCTTAGCCTTCGTGCTGAAATAGATCGAAAAAGCAACACCGAGCAATAAGCATATAGCGCTTAAAAAGCTAACGCGAACGTTCGTGGGAGATATTTTGTATGATACATAGAAAAATCTTCTCTCGTCGCAGAATTGCGAAACACTCTCAAGCCACGGCACATTGCTTATATAAAGACATATATAAATTATATGCACCATCGCCTGAGCGGCAGCTGAGTACATACAAGCCTTTGCTAAAACAATGCATCTGTCGTATGAATTCACCAAAACCAATACACACGGCAAAAACGCAAAGTAAATAAATCCCTTTATATCGGTCACGATCAAGTTCATTCTGTTGTTATTTACAACCCCGATAACCGTTGCAATAACTGCAAGAAATGCAAAAACCATAATCGCGCGAATATAATTACTCTTAAACAGCTCTTTAATATTTTTCAAAAACAAAGGAATACAGAATACAAAAAGCAATAACAGTAGTCCCATTCTGAACGTCAGCGGCCCTAACTCCACCAAACGCCCTGCACCAAAAACGCACAGGTCTACCACTAATATACTTAACAGTATAAAAGCGATCTTCTCCGCCTTTTTATATATATTTTCCAATAAAACCATATTCATCAATCTATCCTTCCAAAGATAACAAGCCAAATATCGCAAACTAAAGAAATCGGTCTTAACATCTTACCCTTGTCGGCAGAATAAACCTTAAGTATCTTCTTTAAGCTCTTTTCCTCTAAAGCTTGTCTTCTTTGCTGTGATTTTTCAAGTCTTTCCTTAAGCATATCCATATGCTTTTTTTCTATTTGAATATCCGAATTCGCTATATGATACAAATATCCGCTGTAGCTGTCTATATCCTTAAGCTTTCTCTTTAAATTCAAAAGCTTCGAGATTCTATGCTCCTCGTTTGCCGCATTGTTGCTGTGGCGTCTGTGGTATGCGCCTACGTAATCGTATACGTAAAAGCAGCCCTTATCGGCAGCGCTCAACGCCAACACGAAATCGTGGGGAGATTTTATATTCGAAATTATATCTTTTCTTTCGGCAAAAAATTCTTTACGGACACACATAAGCATTCCCGTCCAGTCGAAAATATGCAAAATATTTTCCACCGATATCTTTGTAATGCTCTCGGTCTCCTTTGCCTTTTTTATCATAAGTCCGTGCAGATCCTCGCCCTCAGCGTCAATAACTCCGCCCTTACACATAAGCAAGGATATATGAGGATTTTCTTCCATCACCTTGTTCATCTTTTCGATCTTATCATCTTTCCAGATATCGTCCTGATCGCAAAGATAAATAAGATCGGAGTCGCAAAGCTCCATCGCATGATAAAAGTTCTTTGCATACCCGAGGTTTTGCTCATTTTTGTATATCTTCCAGCTGTCCTGCAACGAATGTCTCTCTATATATTCCTCAACCAAGCTGAAAGTATTATCCGATGAACAGTCATCGCACATAACAACCTGATCAGGCTTTACTGTCTGTAATCTTATCGTATCTAACTGTTTTTCAATAAATTTTTCTCCGTTGTATAACGCAATAGCTACAGAAACAGTCATAATTTTACTCCTTTTTAGCGGAAATTATCTCACAAACAACGTCTTTCCAAGTATTTTCACCATCGTCTACCCTCTTGAAAACGTTTTTGTTCTCAATATCACCGCGCACTACCTTTTCGATCAATTCGGCTAAAGCCTCAGGCTTAAACGGGTCGAAGTAATAAACGTTATCGTAATCACAAAGCACCTCGTGGGCATAAGGACAATCAGCCGCCAAAACTATGGCGCCCATCTGAGCCGCCTCTATCAAAGGATAACCGAAGGTCTCTATATACGACGGAAAGATAAGACTTCCCTCGCAAAGATTTGCAAACACCTCGCTTCTCGGTATCTGCCCTATATATTCAATATTCTTTTGCTCTTCTCCACCGGGAACGGTTAATTTAACCTTAAAATCAAGATTTTTGTCCTCAAGAATCCTACAAGCTTCAACTATACAAGAAATATTCTTGTAAGGCACAGCCGACGTCGGATAAAAGAACATATTGCTTTTTCTTTCAACGTCCACGCGTAATTTTTCGGAGTTCTCAACGTTGGGCGCAATTTTCACTATCTTATCTCTATCTACAGAACACTTTTTTACAATAGCGTCCCTCATCCACTCTGTCTGAACGATAAGCTTGTCCGCCTTCTTTGCAGACAAAAAGATAGTCTTTCCGATCAAATGCTGATATACAGCCATCTTTCTTTCGTCTTTTTTAAAGAAAGAATAATTCTTAACGTCCTGAAACGGCAAAGGCTGATGCTGATACACAGTCTGGGGAACTTTTACTCCGTGAATAACGGTATTCTGCAAAGAGAATACGCAATCGGCTTTAAGCTCCTTTATAAGCTTTCTGCCCGTAATAAAGTCAAACATAAGTCTTTTTACGTAGCTCTTTTTTATTTCGGGAAGCTTTATAACGTGGATATTTTCAGTGGGCTCGATATAATCGTCGCTTACTAAAAAGAACCATTCGTTTTCTCTGTCATTCTCTTTAACATATTGATAAAAATCTTTTAATACAGTTAATACACCGCCGGAGCTGGCAGCCACGTCATTAACTACAATACGCATAAGTTCTCCATTCCGCCTTTTTTAGACGTTCTCTTATATTATCGGTATCTTAGCCAAACCATCAAAGTCCCAAAAGAGTTTCGACAAATTTCTTGGGCGAATAGCTGTAAAGTATTTCCTCGTCTACGGGAAGATAGGGCGTTTCAAAAAAGCTTACGTCTATCTTGGGATCATTTCTGTCCAAGATATAGAAATTATTCTCGTTATAAAAATCAAAACGCTTAACGTAAGAATTTGTGGTAAGTATCTTTTTCTTCATGGAAAGCATCTCGATAGGACGGGTAGTAATTCCCTTCTGCTTCGGATGCTCGATATCCATTACGCATCTGCTGCTGTTATAAATATCGCAAACCTCTTTTGTTGAAAGTGACTTGAAGTTGATCTCCTTTAACGAAATATACTTGTAATCCTTGTTCGTGAGTTTATTAAACAAGTATACAAGCTTGTGAGGAGAATAAAAATATGTAAAACATCTTTTCCCATTCATCTCACACTGCTCTTTTATCTGCTTTACAACGCGGGGACGAACCGAGTGCGCCGTGCCAATAAAAGCAACGTCATATTTAAATTCGCTCGTTTCTTCAACCTTCGTATACTCCTTGCCGTATGGAACGGGAAGGAAAGGAAGATTATATTTTTCAGCATCGTCAGGGTCAAAGGTAAGCACTCTGTCGTATAAAGCTATCTTCTTTTCCCCGTCGGGAATGTTTGCAACAGAATCCCAGAAATAAAGTATCATCTTTGCGTTCGGATATGCCTCGCGAAGCATAGCCGCCTCTTTTTCTGTGATAGCCTCGCTCTTGACTACAAAAATATAGTCAAACTGCTTGTCCTTATTTTCCTCTATAACTCGCTTTATATATTTTGTTACGACCGGCTTGTAAAGCTTTAAATTAAGTCTTAAAGCCGCCTTGCAAATAAATCCGCTGTTAGGTCTTTCGTTGTAGAGGCTTACGTCAAAACCCTCGTCACGAAACGCGTCAGCCATTCTGTTTTCATATCCAAAAAAAGTAGGACAAAATATCAAAATACTCTTTTGTTTTGCGGACATCAAAAAACGCTCCTTAGTTTTTCATTTATTTATAAATACTCTACCTTATATTATATCACAATGCCCAAAAAATTACAAGTACATTTTTACCCCTAATTCCCACTTGAATCAAGCTATTCCGACAGCAAAAAAAAAAAACATAAAAAGCGCCTAACTTGACACGATGCGTTTTATTTGCTATAATGGGTATAATTATTCAAAAAAGGACGGTGGTTCCAACAATGGATAGTTGCAGTTGCGACGATGCCAATCCTAACAATTTGATCTTGCTTGTGTTTGGTATGCCTACATTCAATTTAAGAGAATAGGCGTATCTTTTTTCAACAAATCAAGGTTATATATGTTAAGGAGTTTTTTAAAAAATGGATTATTTACCCAGTATTTTGGCCATGCTGTTATGCGTTGCATTATCTGCATATTTCAGCGCTACGGAAACTGCATTTTCTTCTGTGAATAAAACACGTTTGAAAATGTTTTCGGATAACGGAAATAAGAGAGCTGCACTTGCTCTTCAGCTGGCCGAGGATTATGATAAGCTGATCTCTACAATTTTGATCGGCAACAACATTGTTAACATCGCTGTTGCATCCATAGGCACACTTTTGTTTGTGGATATGCTCGGTGATATTGGCGCGACGGTTTCAACGGCAGTTGTTACTATAGTGGTACTGATTTTCGGAGAAATCACACCCAAAAGTATAGCAAAAGAAAATCCTGAAGCCTTCTCGATTTTCAGCGCGCCATTTATTTCTATGCTGATTTTCTTGCTTACACCCTTAAACTTTATTTTTACACAGTGGAAAAAGGTTGTATTCAAGCTCTTTAAATCGAGCGGAGAAAGCAAGATGTCGCAGGAAGAATTGCTTCTCCTCGTTGAAGAAGTTCAGCAGGACGGAAGTATCGACGAAAGTGAAGGCGAGCTTCTCAAAAACGCTATTGAATTCAGAGATCTGACTGCAGAAGAAATTCTTACACACCGCACCGACCTCGAGGCTGTACGTATAGACAGCAGCAAAGAGGAAATTGCGAAGGTGTTCACGCAAACACGTTTTTCACGACTTATCGTATACCGTGATACCATCGACAACATTGTCGGCGTAATTCACCAGAAAGACTTTTACATAAACGGCGGCGTAACCGATAAGAGCATCGAAGAAATTATGACTCCGCCGGTGTTTATTCACCAGTTTGAAAAAATCAGAGATCTTCTTGACTTCTTGCGTGCAAACAAGACTCATATCGCAATCGTTGTGGACGAGTACGGCGGTACTTTGGGAATTGTAACGATGGAAGACATTCTCGAAGAGCTTGTAGGTGAGATTTGGGACGAGCACGACGAAGTAACTGAAACGTTTGAAAAGCTCGACGAAAATACTTACCGCGTGGATTGTATGGTTAATCTTGAAGAATTCAACGATTTCTTCAACGTTGATTTTGAATCTGACAGCGTATCGCTGGG
>SVRB01000068.1 GCA_015065045.1 Oscillospiraceae bacterium
CATTAGTTAAACACTAATGAGGGCAGATTTTTATTTTATTAGGCAAAAAATAAAAACACAACAGAGCATTATCTTTATGTAAAGGCATATCATACGATTGATATTTCACAAGATAATCGGTCTGTCGTGCTGCTGTGAGTTTACCGTCATATATTATAACTAAAAGTTCATGATTTGTAAATATATAAAATTACCGATTTTTTGATAAAATATTTGTTACATTTAGCATTTTGGTAGAAAATGTTGCCAAAAAAAGATTTTTTTACAGACAGACTAAGGAATTTTTTGGTTATTACGCCAAAATATGTACCAATCCACCCCTAAAAAGCATATTATACAACGAGACGGTTTATTCGTTTCATATAAAATTTGTACGAACACAACAAAAACTAAGGAGAGAAAATATATGAACTACAACAGAGGCTGTTATCGTCAGCCCACTCCTTACCGAAACAGAGAATCCGGTGCGGATCAGCTAAGAGGTCAAGGACGCAGAACAGATAACGACCGTTACGACTCCTGCGAAACAAAAGAAATGAATTATAAGCTCGGAATGGTTTACTCACCATATCAGGAATGGCAGAATTTATACGACTGCGACAAGGGGTTTGACGCAGGAACTATTTTCATTGAGCTTGACAAACCATTTTTGGGTTATAAATGCAACAGGGGGAATTGTTTATAATGAAAGATAGAGAAAAAATGCTGAAAAAGGTTCAAATTGCTGATTTTGAGCTTATCGAGGCGAACCTTTACCTCGATGCATACCCCTACTGCCAAAAAGCGCTTGAATACTTTTATACAGCAAAGGATAGAGCAGATTATTTACGCAAAGAATACGAAGAAAAATTCGGTCCTTTGACCGCTAACGCAAATCAAGGCTGTGATTGGAAATGGATAGATTCACCTTGGCCTTGGGAATGTGAGGGTTAAGATATGTGGATTTATGATAAAAAGCTTGAATATCCTGTAAAAATAAAAAATCCTAACGCTAAGCTTGCAAAAGCTATAATTACTCAGCTCGGCGGCCCCGACGGCGAGCTCGGCGCATCCTTGCGCTACTTGAATCAGCGTTACAGTATGCCTTATAACGAAGTTATAGGCATTTTGACGGACATCGGCACGGAAGAACTTGCGCACATGGAAATTATTGCGGCATTGGTTCATCAGCTGACAAGAAACCTCAGCGTTGACGAAATTAAAAAAGCGGGTTTCGACGCCTACTTTGTTGACCACACAACAGGTGTATATCCTGTTTCTGCGGCAGGCGTTCCCTACACCGCGGCTTATTTTGCGGTAAAAGGCGACGTATTCGCAGATCTTAACGAAGACTTAGCGGCTGAACAAAAGGCAAGAGTTACCTATGATAATATTCTCCGCCTTTCAGACGATCCCGACGTATGCGACGTAATCAAATTCCTCAGAGCAAGAGAAATTGTGCACTATCAGAGATTTGGTGATGCATTGCGTATATCTCAGGATAAAGCTTGCGATAAGAAAAACTTCTATATGTACAATCCTGCATTTGACAAAGCGGGTCTTGACTGCTGTAAGGATCACAAAAATAACGACTGCGGCAAGTCAATTCTTGACTGTTGCAGAGATAACAACAAAAACAACGGTTGCGGTTGCAGATAACCAACACAAAAGGAGACTTTTTGAAAAAAGTCTCCTTTTAAAATCCCCCAAAAACTTTATAAACATATAATAAAGATCTCGCTTTTCTTTGCAAAATATTTTTATTTATTGACATAATACAAAAGAAGGGATATAATATTCTATTAGAAAAGATAATAAAAAAAAGGAGTTTATGCTCTATATAAACTGTACTTTACAGCTAAAGTTGAGCGTATGTAAAAATGAGCGAAAATTGTACACACGATTGCTCTACTTGCAGCCAGAGCTGTTCTTCAAGAGATCCGAAATCCTTGCACGAACAACTTAATCCCGCAAGCAGTGTAAAAAAAGTATACGGCATCGTCAGCGGAAAAGGCGGCGTCGGTAAATCACTTGTTACTTCATTATTGGCTTCTGCAATGAGCAAAAAGAATAACCACGTTGCTATTCTCGACGCCGACCTCACAGGACCTTCTATTCCTAAGGTGTTTGGAATTAACGAAAAAGCTTTTGCTGATGACAGAGGTCTTATCCCCGTAAAAAGCAAGGGCGGCGTTGACGTTATGTCTATAAACCTTTTATTGCAGAACGAAACTGACCCTGTTGTTTGGCGCGGTCCTGTAATTGCAGGTACTGTTAAGCAGTTTTGGTCAGACGTAATCTGGGAAGACGTAGACTTTATGTTTATCGATATGCCTCCCGGCACAGGTGACGTTCCTCTTACAGTATTCCAGTCCATTCCCGTTGACGGAATCATCATCGTTACATCTCCTCAGGAGCTTGTATCTATGATCGTTGAGAAGGCTGTTAAAATGGCTCACATGATGAACATTCCTATCTATGGTATCGTTGAGAATATGTCATATTTCGTATGCTCAGACTGCGGAAAGAAGCATTCAATTTACGGCGAAAGCCATATTGACGAAATCGCGCAAAGATTCGGTATTGAAAACATAGCAAAGCTTCCCATCAATCCCGAAATTGCAAGAAAGTGCGATGCTGGAGAAATTGAAACTCTTGACGTTAGTTTCTTTGACGAATTTACAAAGAATCTTTAAAACAAAAAAGCCTCGTTTAAACGAGGCTTTTTTATTTGCATTTATTTTATACACCAATAATTTGTTTGGCAGTATTCTTGAACACGTCTTTAGCGATTCGAGAATCAAGCTTATCAATCTTCTGAAACGCCTTGCCTATCTTACTTCTTCTGAACAACATATTGTGCATATCACTTCCACACACAACGTTACAGCCATAATCATACAGCTCGTTCAGAAGCTTCTTACCCTCTGACTTCAACAGCGTTCCCGCGTTTATTTGATAAACAACGTCAAAACCACCAAGCTCACCGAAAAGCTTATTAAAATAGGTATATCTCTCGACGTGCGCAAGTATCGGTACTATCCCCTTCAAAGACAGAGAATACAACCATTCTGCATATTTTTCGTTATACTTCGTAAACGACATCTCAACAAGCATATATCTTGTGTTTTCTATACACAGCTTATCAACGTTGTCGTAAACCGATATGTCATTATCAAGAAACACTTCGAATCCATAATGTAATTCAGGAACAGATGCTTGTTTTTGCGCTATTCCCTCTTTTAATTGCTCGATGGACTTGCTTCTTTTTTCTATCAAGCGAACAATATCTCTATCGCTATGAACTATCGCGTGAGGTGTACAAATACATCTTTCTACACCTTGAGCGAAGCTATTCACAAGCATATCTATACTTTCAGAAACATCTTTGGCGCCGTCATCAAGCGCCGGCAGACAGTGTGAATGTACGTCAATCATTTTCTATCCGAGCCTGATGAAGTATCATACGCTGAATAACCAGCATACTTATACTTGCCGTATTTATAGTTACTTCCGACTCCATTGCCCTCTTTACTGTCGATCATAACAACACCCAAAATGTTTGCATCAACCTTCTTCAAGTTTTCAACAGCATCATCAAGCATTTCGTAAGTTGTATAATTTCTTCTCATCAACAATACAACACCTGTGCTGTACTTTACAGCCAACGAAGCGTCTGTTACAACGTTTACGGGGGGAGTATCTATGAAAATATAGTCATACTTTGTCTTAAGGAACGCAAGCAATCTCTCAAACTCATAAGACTGAATCAATTCAGCAGGGTTAGGAGGAGTTTCTCCGGCTGTAATAACGTCCAAATTCTCTCTTACGCCAACCTTAATAGCTTTGCTGAGATCGGTAAATCCGCATAGCACGTTTGAAAGTCCGTCTCTTTTGTCAAGCTTAAGATATCTATGCACCTTAGGCTTTCTCAAGTCGCAGTCGATCAACAATACTCTTTCTTTTATCTGAGCAAATGTAATAGCCAAATTTATAACGTTAGTAGTTTTTCCATCGCCCGCTGCAGAACTTGTCATTACGATTACTTTTCCGTCCTTGCTTTTAGGCATAGAATACATAATATTTGTTCTTATCGTTTTATAAGATTCTGCTACTGCAAAAGCTGTTTCATTATTTATAATAGTTTCTACAGGTGCAGTCATTGTATTTTTTGTATTCTTCAAAGCGTATAACCACCCTTTCTGTCCATGTCATATCTAAATCAGACACAATTTTTCACAAGTATACACAATAATCATAACACTATATATAAAAAAAATCAAGTATATACGTCAACTTTCTTCCATTTAGTCAATTTTTTTAACAAAAGCTCCCTCTTTTTTGTATTTATTTTGCATAAATTATTACAAAAAATAAACCCGAATAATAATTATTTCTTAACAACTTATTGACATATCAACAACTAAAGTGTAAAATGAATTAACCGAAAAACTGTTATAAATAATTCACAGGAGTTTTATATGAAAAAAAGAAAGCACCGCTTCGGCGACAGATCAGACGGTTATCTCCTCAAAACAATAAACCCGATCTCAAGACTTATGCCGTTTATTATGAGATATCGCAGCGACTCTTTGAATATGTTTTCTTCAAGCGTTGAAATATCTACCGCAGAACAGTACATAAAACAAAAACACGAAGAGGGCTATGAGCATTTCGGCTTGATGCACCTTATCGTTGCAGCATACGTCAGAACTGTTTCTCAGCGTCCTGCAATTAACCGATTCGTTTCAGGTCAGCAAATCTTTGCAAGAAAAAATATCGAAGTTTGTATTACGATAAAGAAAGAAATGACCCTTGAGTCACCCGATACGTGTCTCAAGATGGTGTTTGCTCCCGATGCTACTCCGTTAGACGTTTACAAGCAGTTTAATGACGCTGTAGTTGAGTATCGTAAACAGCAGGAAGAAAGCGATTTCGACAAGACAATAAGAATACTCAATTATATTCCGAGATTTTTCCTTAAGTTTGCAGTATTCATACTCCGCACACTCGATTATTTTGGCATACTTCCCAAATTTTTGTTAAAGGTAAGTCCCTTCCACGCATCAATGGTAATCACTTCTATGGGTTCTCTTGGAATTCCTCCGGTATTCCACCACATTTACGACTTTGGTAACGTTCCTTTGTTCGTTGCATTCGGAAAAAGACGTAAGGTATACGAGCTCAACTCAAAGGGTACGGCTGAAGAAAAGCATTACACCGACCTTTGCGTTGTAACCGATGAAAGAATCTGCGACGGCTTCTACTATGCTTCAGCTTTCAAAATGATGCAGAGACTTATGAGAAATCCTTATAAGATGGATACTCCCCCCGAAGAAATCGTTGACGACATCGACTGATTTATACACGGCATATTGTTTATATGCCGTGTCTTTTTTGCTGTTTTATCTATTTAATATTCTTGACAATACACAAAATATAGTATATAATGATAGTGTATATTGGTATTAATGTATATATTTTTCGAGGTGCTTGTTATGAAGTCCAAGACTAACTTTTTTAAAATAATATTGCCCGCTTGCGTAGTTGTTTGCATTTTATCATGCGCACTTATCTTAGGCAGCGTGTTGGCAACAGATAATTCCGGTACACAAAGCGATAAGCTTAATTTGGTGTTAGGAGTTCCGAGTAATGCAGTTGCTCCAGACGGCACATTTACAGCAACAGTGTACGTTACAAACAACAACGTAGATACATTTAAGATTGCAGGACTTCAGGTTGACCTTAAATATGACAGCTCAAAGGTTTCCGTTGACTCTTATGCGGCTACCGCGCTTAGAGAAACATCTTCTTACGCTATCAAGGATGACAGCTCAAATAACAAGGTTAAATTTGCTTGCGTAAAGAACACTTACACCGAGGACGAAGGCTATACAGGCGAACAGCTTGCAACAGTTTTCACAGTAACCTTTAAAGCTAAAACTGCTATAAACAATCCGTCCGCTTTGTTTAAGACTGAAGATATTACATATATGTTCGGCGATACAAAAGCTGCAGAAATTAAAAACGCAAACAAGATTTACGGCGCAGATAAAATAAAGATTGCCGAAGCGTTGGTAAATAGCGAGTTCAGCTTTACTACAACCGAAAATGCAGGCTCTGTCGTTATCGTTCCTTTGAATTCAACCAAGGGAGAATTTGATATCACAACAAAATCCGACAATGGTTTGATCGGAACAGGCAGCATAATTAAAGTAGACAACGAAGAAGCTTCAATTGTTGTTAAGGGTGATTTGGACGGAGACGGAGAAATAACCGTATTCGACGCTATGATAGCTAAAAAAATAGAATCACAGGTCGAAGGATATACAGGCACTCCCCTTTACGATGTTGCGGCCGACTTAAATAGCGACGGCGAATTGAACGATTCATCTACTATATTAGAAGAAGCTAAATGATTATTACACACCGATATATACGTTATGTCGGTGTGTTTTTTGTTGCAAAATTTTCCGACAAGAAATGTCTTGCAATAATATTATGTTTATGATATAATGATGTCCGTGACTTGATTTTAACAAAAATTAGGTATGAAAGGAGAGTCGTGTACCGATATGGAACAGAAGAAGAATATTAAGATCGTTGCAAAGAATAAGAAAGCGTATCACGACTTTTTCGTTGAGGATACCTATGAAGCGGGCGTACAGCTTTTCGGAACAGAGGTTAAGTCTGTACGACAGGGCGCTGTAAACTTGAAGGACTCTTATTGCGTGATCGATAACGGTGAGATTTTTGCGACGGGCGTTCATATCAGCCCTTACGAAAAAGGCAATATTTTTAACAGAGAGCCGCTTCGCGATAAGAAGCTGTTGATGCACAAGAAAGAGATAATCAAACTGTTTTCTCTAAAAGGCAAAGAGGGATATACCCTCGTTCCGTTGTCAGTTTATTTTTCCGGATCAAAAGTAAAGATGGAGATAGGTCTTTGCAAGGGTAAGAAGCTGTACGACAAAAGAGATACAGAGGCAAAGAGACAGGCAGAGCGCACGATGGAGCGCGCGATGCGTGACAGAAATAAGGAATAGGCAAATATAATATAAAGCTAAGAAATCACTATATGGGGTCGTAAAGGTTTCGACGGGGATTTTGAAGCACGTTAAGCGGGTAGAGATGCAGTACCTCTTTAAACAACTGTACTTTTTAAAATTAAACGCTAACGAAAAC
>SVRB01000069.1 GCA_015065045.1 Oscillospiraceae bacterium
GTCCCCCTCGGTCGTTTTAGGGGTAGGGTTCAAAGGGAGGGGAAATCGAAATCCCCTCCCTTGTGCCTTCTTTGGTTACTTTCTTGGCACGCAAGAAAGTAACGTAAAAAAAGAAAAGATAATATTATTTAGCTAAATAATAAGTCTTATACTTGACGGGGCGTCGGGGACGTCGCCCCCTACAGATATAGAAACATATACTGTCAGGAGCTTCGCTCCCGAACCCTTGACAAAAGGGGCTTTTTGAAAAAAGCACCTTTGGAATCCGCAAAAACTTTATTAAAAAAGACTATATGAATTTCTTCATATAGCCTTTGTTTTTATTCGAGTTCGAATGCTCCCGTATACAATCTGTAATACGTTCCTTTTTCGGAAATAAGCTTTTCGTGATTTCCTCTTTCGATGATCTTACCGTGGTCAAGAACCATAATAACGTCTGAATTCTTTACGGTTGAAAGTCTGTGCGCAATTACAAATACAGTTCTTCCTTCCATAAGCTTATCCATACCTCTCTGAACAATAGCTTCGGTACGCGTATCAATAGACGACGTAGCCTCGTCAAGTATCATAACAGGAGGATCGGCAACCGCCGCTCTTGCAATAGCAATAAGCTGTCTTTGCCCTTGTGAAAGGTTTGATCCGTTGTTCGAAAGCATCGTATCATATCCGTTCGGAAGTCTTGTAATAAAATCGTCAGCTCCCGCCAATACAGCCGCATTCTTACATTCTTCATCGGTTGCATCAAGCTTACCGTATCTTATATTTTCCATAACAGTTCCGGTAAACAAGTTCGTTTCCTGCAAAACTATGCCGAGCGAACGTCTGAGATCAGATTTTCTGATCTTGTTTATATTTATACCATCGTATCTTATCTTTCCGTCGGCAATATCATAGAAACGGTTAATAAGATTTGTAATAGTAGTCTTACCCGCACCTGTAGCTCCTACAAAAGCAACCTTTTGTCCGGGCTCTGCATAAACGGACACATCGTGAAGAACCATCTTGTTTTCTTCATATCCAAAGTCAACACCGAAAAGTCTTACGTCACCTTTAAGCTCGGTATATGTCAACGTGCCGTCGCCGTGAGGATGCTTCCAAGCCCATTTACCCGTTCTCTTTTCGGTTTCAGTGATCGTTCCATCAGCCGATATCTCAGCATTAACAAGAGTTACGTAACCCTCGTCAACCTCAGGCTTTTCATCCATAAGCGAGAACACTCTGCCTGCGCCTGCCATACCCATTACAATAGAGTTTATCTGCTGAGAAACCTGGTTTACGTTTCCGGTAAACTGCTTTGTCATATTGAGGAAGGGGATTACAATATCAATAGAAAATCTCGGAATTCCGGCTAAACCAAAGTTTGGTACGTTGCACACAAGGAAAAGTCCGCCGACCGTAACGCAAATTACGTATAAAATATTACCGATATTCATAATAACGGGGCCTAGTATATTTGCATACGCGTGCGCCTTAAACGTATCTTCATACACCTCGTTATTTATCTTTTCGAAGTCTTCTTTTACCATTTCTTCACGGCTGAATACTTTGATAACCTTCTGACCGTTCATCATTTCCTGAACAAAGCCCTCTGCCTTAGCAATCGACCTCTGCTGACGAATAAAGTATTTTGCCGAGCCGCCGCCAAACTTCTTCGATACAAATATCATTAAAATGACACCCAACAAAATAACAGTTGTCATCAAGAAGCTGAAATACAGCATTATCATAAGAACTGTTACAACAATTATGCTTGCCTGCAAAAGACTGGGCAATGACTGCGATATAAGCTGTCTTAACGTATCAATATCGTTTGTGTAATAGCTCATTATATCGCCGTGCTTGTGAGTGTCAAAATATTTAACGGGCAAGTTTTGCATATCCTCAAACATCTTCTTTCTCATCTTACCGAGAAAGCCCTGAGTAATATACGCCATGATCTGAGTCTGGACAGTAATAAACACAAGCGATAAAATATAGAGTCCGAGAAGAACCAAAACAAGAGGCACTATCTCTGTTTTAGCAACCGCCCAGCTAAGCTGTCCGTCCTCTATACACCTGGTAATGATAGCCATAATCTTTTGTGTAAACAATGACGGGATCGCGTTAACCAAAGCTGAACTGATAATGCAAAAAGCAACTATCGGTATAAGCACAGGATATGATTTTACAAGCATCTTCAAAATTCTTGCCAGAATTTTTACGTCAAGCTTTCTCTTGGGAGGTTTGCCGTTAAGCTGTGGCTTTGTATTCGCCTTATTCATCGTCGCCACCTCCGTTTACCTGCTGCTCGTATACCTCGCGGTATATCTCACTGCTTTCAAGAAGTTCTTTATGTGTTCCGATATCGGATATCTTACCGTTATCCATAACGATAATCATATCCGCATCCTGAACAGATGCAATTCTCTGAGCAATAATAATCTTTGTAGTTTCGGGAATATACTGCTTAAAGCCTTCTCTTATAAGCGCGTCGGTTCTTGTATCAACAGCACTTGTAGAGTCGTCAAGAATAAGTATCTTCGGTTTTTTGAGCAATGCTCTTGCAATACAAAGTCTCTGCTTCTGTCCACCCGAAACGTTTGTACCGCCCTGCTCTATCTTCGTATCGTATCCCTCAGGGAAAGACTCAACAAAATCATGAGCCTGAGCCAATTTACAAGCCGCTACTATTTCTTCATCGGTTGCGTTTTCGTTACCCCAACGCAAGTTTTCTTTTATCGTACCTGAGAACAACAAATTCTTCTGCAATACCATTGCAACAGAACCACGAAGTGTATCTATATCGTATTCTCTTACGTCAATACCGCCAACGAGTACACTTCCCTCTGTCACGTCGTAAAGACGGGGGATAAGCTGAACAAGCGATGATTTACTTGAGCCCGTACCGCCGATAATACCAACGGTCATTCCTGAATTTATATGTAAGTCAATATCAGACAAAGCATATTTCTTTGCCTTAGAAGAATACTTGAAGCTTACTCCGTTAAAATCGATCGAACCGTCTTTTATCTCATATACAGGCGACTCGGAATTAACAAGCGCACTCTGTTCGTTCAAAACCTCGTAAATACGCTTCATGGATTCAACAGACATTGTAAGCATAACGTAGATCATCGAAAGCATCATAAGTTGCATAAGTATCTGCATGCCGTATGTAAGCATACCTGACATCTCGCCTACGTTTATAACCGTACCACCCGAAGTTATGGATAGTCTTGAGCCTACGAGCATAACGAATATCATATTAAAGTACACGCAGAACTGCATTATGGGCGTATTAAGAGCAACTATTCTTTCAGCCTTTGTAAAGTCGTTCTGTATATCGTCTGCCGCTTTTCCAAACTTTTCTTTTTCGTATTCTTCTCTTGAAAAGCCCTTTACAACTCTCATAGAGCGAACGTTTTCCTCTATGGATTCATTAAGCTTATCGTATTTCTTGAATACGCGTCTGAATGCGGGCATTGCCTTACGGCTGACCATAAAAAGTCCGCCTGCAAGAATAGGGAT
Source organism: Oscillospiraceae bacterium (assembly GCA_015065045.1). Lineage (GTDB taxonomy): Bacteria > Bacillota > Clostridia > Oscillospirales > CAG-272 > RGIG1995. The sequence continues at coordinate 3,508 of SVRB01000069.1, forward strand.
AATAACAACAAAGCTTCCCGCCAAAGCACCCCCCATTATAAACGCCATAATTATGGAAAAAATAAGCATCAAAGGCGCTCTTACGGCAATTCTTATAAGCATCATAAAAGACATCTGCACGTTTGCAACGTCAGTTGTCATTCTTGTAACCAATGATGATGATGAAAACTTATCTATGTTCTCAAAAGAATAAGTTTGAATATTATTAAAAGCATCGTGGCGCAAGTTTCTCGCAAAGCCTGCAGACGCCTTGGCACACGTTACAGCCGCTATCGCTCCGCAAGCAAGTGAAGCTACCGCCATCAATATCAAAATAGCTCCTATTCCGATTATGCGACCCATATCAATAACGTCTGCCTGAAGCTTGTTTATTACTTTTGACGTTATAAACGGAAGCATACATTCAATTACAACCTCAGCTGCAATAAAAATAAGAGTAAATATAGCATACTTTTTATTTTCTCTTACACAGCTGAAAAGTTTTTTTATCATCCTCATTCACCTCTCTCAAAAGAAATTATACAATAATCAGCATATTACTAACAAATTCCTCTTATCTTACCACAATTCATTCATATTTTTCTACAACATTCTGTGAACAAAACAAAAAATACCCGTTTAATTAAAAATTAAACGGGTAAAATATCCAAATCAGTGTAATTATAAAATATTTCCGAACTTTTCTTTGTATCTTGCAATATTTTCTTCAACGATTTTTTCAGCTTCTTCTCTGTTACAAATTTCTTCTACAACAGTAACCTTGTTTTCAAGGAATTTGTATACCTCAAAGAAGTGTTTGATTTCCTGGAACTGATGAACAGGAAGCTCGGGAAGGTCTGTATAAGTATTCAATGAAGGATCTCCGAAAGGAATAGCTATGATCTTTTCGTCAACCTCGTTATTGTCAAGCATCTTCAAAACGCCTATCGGATAGCATTCAACTATCGACATAGGCTGAAGCTGCTCCTGACAAAGAACAAGTACGTCAAGCGGGTCATTGTCCTGAGAATATGTACGGGGAATAAAACCGTAGTTTGCAGGATAATGCGTTGATGTAAAAAGAACACGGTCAAGTCTCAAAAGTCCGCTCTTTTTATCAAGCTCGTACTTCATCTTTCCGCCCTTGGGAATCTCTATAACACACACAAATCGATCGGGTTTTATTCTGTCTTTTTCAAAATCATGCCACGGGTTCATAACGTCAACTCCTAAACTTTAAATAAAAAATTACATAATGCCACTATCGTTCCCCGGCGCATCTTCGCCATATATATCCGTATGCATAATCACTCTGTCTTTTTTATTCTGAATACACTTCGGGAACACTGTATTTACGGGCATTTCTTTAATTATATCCTGGTTATTTTCTCTCAAGCTTGTACTATCCATTTAAAACTCCAAAAAGCAATTTATTTGTTAAAAATAGTTTTTGCAGTTTTAATAATTATATACAAACTTTTTTACAAGTATAATCTATCACTTTATTATGCCGTTGTCAAGAGAAAAAAGCAATCTATATTATAAAAAAACAGAGAGGTACGCTTTTACACAAAGCGTACCTCTCCGATAATCATACTTAACCCTCGTAATTATCGTCTATAACGTTTGACGACGTTGTTTTTTCATAAGAAACATATTGAGACGGATCAACATATTTCCCGTTCTTTTTCATTTCGAAATGCAAATGCGACTCTTCGGCAATTTCAATAAGCGTGCTGTCACCGACAGAGGAGATAACCTGTCCGCAATATACCGGCGCGCCCTCCTCGATTCCATCACAAACCTCGTCCGACAATCCCATATAATACGAAACAAGACCGTCGGAATGGCTTATTGAAATACAGTTACCCATCATCGGATCAACGTAAATATTTTCTACAGTTCCCTCAGCTACGGCCATAACAGGCGCTCCGAGATCTGCTAAAATATCAAGCCCCGAATGAACACGGTAATCTTCCATGGTTAAGGAATACACGGGCATTTCTATATCGTATCCCTTCAAAAGATACCCTTCGACAGGCTCGACGTAAGTTATTTTCGCAGGAGCGTCTACGTCCTGAGAGGGCGAATTATCATCGGTAAATACGTCTTCCTCAGGGGGCAGCGTATCCATCGGCTTGTCAGTCGACTCAGGTGCTTTTGTCTGCGTACTGTCGGGGCGTTTTGTCGTTACAGCATCACCTGTAACGTTCGGAAGACCTTGTTGCTTCTTTGCGTTACTTGCTATACTGAACACTGTCATACATACTACCGCCACGACAATAAGTGCCAGCACTATGTATAACACAAAGTTAACTTTATTTCTGTTTGCGTTATCCATTGTTTTCCCACCTTTATTTGATTTTTCAAAAGTATTTTTGACCGCGAAAACAATTCTTATACATTATTTTCAATTTTTAAATTATTTCACTCAAAAATACCGATAAAGGCAGGAAATGATCAAATAAAACTAATTATTTTTCTTCGTTTTTTGAATCAGTAAGCTTTAAAATTACGTGTCTTGCAATAAGAAGCCCTGCAACAGACGGAACAAATGAAATCGAAGCAGGAACACGTTCGCCGCTTTTACACAGCTCTTCTTCGCTGTACAAAACGTCAACCTTGGTCACGTTTCTTTTTTTAAGCTCGTATCTCATTACCCTTGCGAGAGGACATACCGACGTTTTTTGTATGTCAGCTATTTTAAATTTAAACGGATCAAGCTTGTTACCCGTTCCCATTGACGAGATTATGGAAATATTGTTGGCTTTGCAATATTCTATGATAGCGATTTTTGCAGTAACGTTATCAATAGCGTCAATAACGTAATCGACTTCTTCGCTTTTTATGATCTCGACCGCATTTTCAGCGGTAACAAAAACGTCTTTTTCAATAACCGTGCAGTCGGGATTTATGTTTTTGATTCTCTCAGCCATTACCGAGGTTTTCTTTTTGCCTATGGTGGTCGTGTCCGCAATCAGCTGTCGGTTTATGTTTGACAAAGAAACAGTATCGAAATCGACAAGTATGATTTTACCCACACCGCAGCGACTGATCGCCTCAGCGGTAAAGCTTCCCACACCGCCAATACCGAAGATCATTACCGATGAACCGATAAGCTTGTCTGTTTTTTCTTCGCCGATCAAAGTTATTTGTCTTTCAAGCCACATTTTTTCCATAAAACAACCTCGTTTTGCTTTTTATTAAATACATTATAAAACAAATGCGTTTATTTTACAATAATGACAGAAAATTTTGTTATAAATCGGGCGGATAGGAAAATACCCCTACGAAATTAGGATTTATTATTTTCAAAATATTATTATAAATCGGGGCGTCGGGGACGTCGCCCCCTACAAATTCCAATATCATTTCATAAAACAATAAATCTTCCGCAAACACGGGGGAAACCGGAGGGGGTGTCCCCCTCGGTCGTTTTAGGGGTAGGGGGTTATGGGGGTGGGGGAATCGAAACCCTCACCCCCATATGCCTTCTTTGGTTACTTTCTTGGCACGCAAGAAAG
>SVRB01000070.1 GCA_015065045.1 Oscillospiraceae bacterium
ACCACAAGCCCCTTATACCCTTTTTTGTGAGAAAAATAGGGTATAAGGGGCTTGTGGTCTTTATAGATGAATGTGTAAACCTTTATAAGATTACAAACAGAGTATCGAGAGAAGCAAATTATGAAAAGCTTTTATCGATGTTTAATGATACGTTGCAGGGTAATTCCAAGGGGCTTGGCTTGGTTCTCGGAGGAACTCCGATGTTTCTTGAGGACAGGCGTAGGGGATTATACAGCTATGAGGCATTAAAGAGCCGACTTGAAGACGGCAGGTATTCCAAAAATGAATTTAAGAATTTGCTTGGACCTGTGATAAGGCTTGAGCGTCTTGATGACAACCAGTTGTATGCTTTGGTGTTGAGAGTTAAGGGACTTCACGAGCAGAACTACGGTTGGCAAGCTCCGATAACGGATGAACAGGCAGAGGTTTTCTTGAAGGATTGTCTTTCAAAGGCGGGCTCGGAAACGATGATTACCCCAAGAGAAGTGATTCGTGATTTTTTAGAGGTGCTTAATATTTTGTATCAGAACAAGGATGCAAAGTTCGAGGACGTTGTAAAAAATGCGAGTGCTTTAAAAAACGAAGAAAATAAAATTGATCAATTTGATCTATCGGATATAGAACTTTAAGGAGTGGAAATAAATATATGAAATGGACAGGACTTAACGAGTTAAGAGAAGCATATCTTTCATTTTTTGAGAGCAAGGGACATTTGAGACATAAGAGCTTTCCTCTTGTGCCGATCGATGATAAATCTCTTTTGCTTATAAATGCGGGAATGGCTCCCTTGAAGAAGTATTTTAAGGGTGAATCAGAGCCCCCGAAGACAAGAATGACTACTTGCCAGAAGTGTATTCGTACACCTGATATCGAGAGAGTTGGTATTACAGCGAGACACGGAACTTTCTTTGAAATGCTCGGCAACTTCTCATTTGGCGATTATTTTAAGGAAGAGGCTATTACTTGGGCTTGGGAATTCTGCACTAAGGTGATCATGCTTCCCGAGGACAAAATTTGGGTAACTATATACGAGGACGATGACGAAGCTTACAATATTTGGCATGACAAGGTTGGAGTTCCTGCGGAAAGAATAGTAAGACTCGGCGATGACAACTTCTGGGAAATCGGAAGCGGTCCTTGCGGTCCTTGTTCTGAGCTTCACATAGACAGAGGTGAGGAATTCGGTTGCGGATCTCCCGATTGCAAGCCAGGTTGTGATTGCGACAGATTTATGGAATTCTGGAACCTTGTATTTACTCAGTTTGACGGTGACGGCGCGGGTAATTATACACCTCTTGCTCATCCCAATATTGATACAGGTATGGGTCTTGAAAGACTTGCTTGCGTAATGCAGGGAGTAAACAATCTTTTTGAGGTTGATACTGTAAGAAATATTATGGCAAAGGTTTCTGAGCTTACAAACGTTAAGTACGGAGAGGATGCTCAGAAGGATATATCCTTGCGTGTAATTACAGACCATATCAGAAGTACATCATTCCTTATTTGCGACGGTGTTGTACCTTCAAACGAGGGCAGAGGATACGTTTTGAGAAGACTTCTCAGACGTGCTGCAAGACACGGAAGAATTCTTGGTGTGAAGGATTTGTTCTTGTTTGAGCTTTGCGACGTTGTTGCAAGAGAAAATCTCTCTGCATATCCTGAGCTTACAGAAAAGCTTGATTACATCAAGAAGGTTATTAAAATTGAAGAAGAAAGATTTGCTGCAACAGTTGACAGCGGTCTTGAAATGCTCGAAAAGCTTATTGAAAAGGCTAAGAGCGAAAATTCAGACATTCTTAAGGGCGAGGACGTATTTAAGCTGTCCGATACTTATGGTTTCCCCTTTGACTTGACTCGCGAAATTTCCGAGGAATCAGGAATTAAGGTTGACGTTGAAGGCTTCGAAAAGCTCATGAAGGAGCAGAAGGAAAGAGCAAGAGGGGCAAGAGCTTCAATGGGTGACTTCGGTTGGGCGGCTGAAAACTTTGATGAGATCAAAAAGTTTGATAAGACAGAGTTCTGCGGATATACAGATCTGACTGCGAGCGCAAAGGTTTTGACAGCGCTCGAAAGCGAAGATGGTGAAAAAGTAACTGTTATTCTTGACAAGACTCCTTTCTATGCAGAGGGCGGCGGTCAGGTAGGCGATACGGGTAAGATCGTATGCGGCGAAAGTGAATACAAAGTAACAGACACCAAGAAGCACGATGGTATCTATATGCACATTTGCGAAAAGGTTTCGGGCTTCATAAAAGAGGGTGACGTTGTTACTGCAGTTGTCGATTCTGAAAGACGCAGATCAATAATGAGAAACCACTCCACAGCACACCTTCTCCAGAGTGCGCTTCGTAAGGTGTTGGGCAACCACATTGAACAGGCAGGCTCTTACGTGGACGAAAACAGACTTCGTTTTGACTTCTCTCATTTTACCGCTATGACTACAGAGGAGATAGAAAATGTAGAAAAGTTGGTAAACGAGTGGATATTGGCTGCCGGTGAAGTAAAGACTATTGAAACAGACATAGAAACAGCAAAGAGTATGGGTGCTATCGCATTATTCGGTGAAAAGTACGGTGACACTGTAAGACTTGTTAAGATGGGAGATTTCTCAACAGAGCTTTGCGGAGGAACTCATATTTCCAATACAAGTGAAGCTGCTTTGTTTAAGGTTATATCCGAAACGTCTGTATCTGCAGGCACGAGAAGAATCGAGGGTGTGACCGGCAGAGGAGTGCTTGAGCTTATTGCTGAGAAGAATGCTCTTATAAATGCTACTGCTAAGGAAATAAAGGCAAACAACATTTCTGACATTCCCAAGAGAATTGAAGGATTGCAGAATGATCTTAAGGAAGCAAAGAAGACAATTGATGCTCTTAATGCTCAACTCTCCGAATCCAAGACTGCAGACCTCTACAAGAACGCAGTTGAAGTAGACGGTGTGATGGTTGCCGTTATGAAATCGGCTGAAATGAACGTAGATATGGCAAGAAAGGCTTGCGACAAGCTTAAGGATAAGCATTCCGATATAGTTGTTGCAATGGCAGTTATGGCAAACGATAAGCTTAATTTCGTTACTTGCTGTGGCAAGGATGCTGTAGCTAAGGGTGCTCATGCAGGAAATCTTGCGCGAATGCTCGGTACGTTTACAGGCGGAAGCGGCGGCGGAAGACCTGATAGCGCAGTATCAGGTGGTAAAGACATATCAAAAGTAGACGAAGCATTGGCTTCAGTTTGCGTTTTTGTTAAGGAAAATCTTAAATAAAATTAAAATATTTATGAAAGTCGGGTGATTTTATTGACTCGAAAGATAGCGTTGATAGTTCTGTCTGTTATGGCAGGCTTAGTCTTGTTGGGATTGATTATTTTATCCTTGGTAGGTCTAAACGGTGATAAAGACAAAGATAAATATGACGTTCCGAATTATAATTATATAAGATTTGATATGGCTTACGAAAAGGAAATAGCTTTTGACAGTGAATTGTTAAAAAGCAATTTGAAATCAAATCATATGTTTTCTGACTATGCTGTAAAAGATCAGTATTCTATGATTTATCAGATCACAGATGAGGATGCTGAGTCGGAGATAAAGGAATATCTCGGTATTGAATCTGAACTTCCAAAGATAGATTATACTGAAAGATATCTGTTGTTGTCCGTAGGAAGACCTATAGATAATATGCAGAGCGGTGCTGAGGAGAAAATCGAGGCAGGCTATAAAGTATTCGACATAAAATATTCTGATGTTGAATACAAGAAAGACAGCTTATTTGTTTACTCAATGAGTATGACAAAAATCGCTTCAGGTGATATTCTTGAGCGTTATTGGTGGTCAAATAATCTTTCAAGCTGTAATTTCTACGAACCTGAAGACGATAAGCGCGAGCTTATTTCCGAGGGTGATTATCATAAGCTGTATAAGAAATCTACAGGTGAATATGAAGTTGCTTTATACAGCGCGACTGATAAGAAGCTTAACAGACGCTTGTATTCCGAAGATGTAATCAAGGTTAATGAATACCTCGTATCAATGATAAAAATACAGTTTTCAGATTTGAACGTTTATTATGATGCAAGCAGAGTTGTATTTTCCGAGGATTATGTTTTTAATACAGAATATCTTATATATGATATCATAAGCTATGTTCGTATGAAGGATGGAGAAATACAGCTTATATTGCGTAATGCTTATAACTCGGATAAGTATGCAAAGATTATAAAGCTTAAGTTTTTCTACGACGCTGAAAATCTTGATACTCTTGTAAAGAGCATTGAGGTTGTAGATAATACGCACGTTATGGTTGAATATTATAATGAAGCAAAAGAGCTTGTCAGAGAAAAGGTTGAGGTTTATGGCCTTAGATAAAGAATAGAATAAAAAAACTGCAGGATTTTAATCCTGCAGTTTTTTGTGTTTTTATTTTATTCTACAATGTCATATACCGAATAAGTGAAGATCGACCAATAAGAATATCCTGAACTTCTGTAGGATATAGATTCTTTAAAGGGTACGTTATCACCAAGCTCGGGGGTAGATGCTGCTGAATCGCAAATACGGAATTCATAGTTTCCGTAAGGATCGTCGGGATTCAAGCACTCTGTAAATACAACGTAGTGTGTTGTGGAGTAGTTTCTCATTCCGACAACAACACCTTCGGGATGTTCATCTAACAGCTGTTTAATGTGTTTTAAAGAGTTACCGTAGTATTCTCTTGAACTAACAGCCTTTCCGTCTACTGTAAATCTGGAATCAATATATCCATGACTTACGTTTACAGGGTTTCTCGGGATTCTTGTCGAGCTGATATTCTTTCCTGAAATACCCATATTTGCAATCATAACGGTAAATGGATCGGCTTCAAGGTTGTTTTCTTCGTCTGTTCTTATATCATAACCCTCTGTGAGCACAGCTCCCATGTTATGAAGCACCATAGCCTCAGAACAGAGCTTACATCCCTGATCCATCCAGTCAGCGCCGGTTCTGTATCCATCGACAAAGAAAAGTCTTCTTTCGCCTGAGAATGTTGTCAAGTAAAGATTCTGTAACGTTGCAGCATTCCAACCGCCTGCGTACATTTCATGCTGACTGTACCAGGTGTAAGCGGCAAGATCGGTTACCTTTACAACAGTGGATGCTGTTTGTTTTCCGCAAGTAACGGTAATGGTTGTAGTTCCTTCGGAAACACCGTAAACGTAACCCTGACTGTCAACTGTTGCAACGTCGGTATTGCTGCTATTCCACTCAAGATTACCTATAAGATGCTTAGGAGATATCTTACTGTACATATCATAAGGAACGCCAAGTCTTACGTTTACGTAATCTGTTGAAATAGAGAGAGATTCGGACGATACCTTAACAAGCTCCCATTGCTGTTTGTCTGAACCGTTTTCAAGAGCAAGACCTGCAAGAGTTAAGTTGTATTTTTTGTTTGCAGAGGAAATATCAAGTGTGAGCTTGTCGTCACTCATAAATGCAGGTTTGATATTGTAATACGATTTGTTGGAGTTTTCATCCTTTACAGGAACGATGTTAAATTTACTCTGGTTTGATATGCTTTCACTCTTTGAAATGAACTCGCCTTCCATAATGTCAAGCTCATAGCAAAGTGTATAGTCTTTAGCTTCTCCCAAAGAATAAATTATGTATGATCCATCATCTTGTCTTTTGATAAGAAAGTCCTGACCGCTCATTCCGGATTTTCTGTCAAGATAAACCCTTCCTTGATCGTCGTACATCTTATCGAATACATCTAAATATTCACCCGTTTGTTTGTTTACAATATTATACACACCGTCTGTGAGCTGATCAGGATCGATCGTCGACGAGAAAAGCCCTAATGATGCTGTTGCTGTAAACATAAGCGAAACTAACAAAAAACAGGTAATAGCAATATACAATATAATTCTTTTACAATTAGATCGTAATATGTAAACCACCTCTTTATTTAGTGTTTTTTTCAAACAAATACATACCATTATACCATATTTACATCAAAATGTCAACAAAAACAACTTCTTTTTGTGCAACATAACCAAACGCCGCATTGTATTAAGAGATAAAAACAAAGAATATAGTAAAATGCTTAAGAAAATCGCAATATTTTTTATGCAACTGTGCTAAATGCCTTTTTTTAAAAAAACATATAATAAATATAGTAAAAAAGCAAAAAATGCGATATTCGGTGAGTTTTTTCATATAAAAAACATTTAAAGAACTTAAAGGAAATAATGTAAAATCTTACATACAAAAAAACGAATAACCATATAGTCAATCAGGCAATACTTTTCTTGCGTTACAAAATGCGGGAGGAAAGTAAATGTATTACAATAAAGTAGAGATAAGCGGCGTTAATACATCAAAGCTCAAGACACTGACCTCCGATGAAAAACACGAGCTGTTAAAAAAAGCATCAAATGGAGATAAGATAGCAAGACAAGAATTGATAGACGGAAATTTGCGTTTGGTATTAAGTATAGTACAGCGTTTTTCAAACAGAAATGAAAATGCAGACGATTTGTTTCAGGTTGGGTGCATAGGTCTTATAAAGGCCGTAGACAATTTTAATACAGAGCTTGATGTGAAATTTTCAACGTATGCAGTTCCTATGATAATCGGGGAAGTAAAGAGATACCTGAGGGATAATAACAGCATAAGAGTCAGCCGTTCGGTAAAGGATCTTGCGTATAAAGCGCTTCAGGTAAAAGAAGTTTTGTCGAAGGAGCTGTCGAGAGAGCCTACGTTTGATGAAATAACCAAGAGGGTCAACGAGTCGGGGGAGGAACATACAAAAGAGGAAATAGTAAATGCGCTTGAAGCGATAATGGAGCCTATGTCTTTGTTTGAGCCCGTGTATAATGACGGTTCTTCTTCGGATGCGTTATACGTTATGGATCAGGTTAAGGATGAAAAAAATACGGACGAAACGTGGCTTGAGGATATTTCGATCAA
>SVRB01000071.1 GCA_015065045.1 Oscillospiraceae bacterium
ACAGTTAGAACCCGGTGACGTTATTTTGAAGCACGTTGTAGCTCAGGATGCAGGACATACAAGAATAATAAGCAAAGAACCCGTTATTGTATATAAAGACGGAAAGATCGATCCTAATAACAGTTATATTACAACTATAGAACAGACAAATGTTTGGGATAAAACCGCATACGTAAACACAACGTGGTACGTTGACCACACTTATACGTTTGCACAGCTCTACAAATCATACTTCGTTCCGCTTACCCCCGTAGACTATACACAAAATACAGGCGATGCTTATATTTCGGCTGAGGATCTGCTGACAGCTGACAATACTACTGAAGCAAAGAAGCTTCAGGGCGAGGTTTCTTCCAACTACTATATTACAGAGATAGCTGTTGAAATCACAAACAAAAGCGGAAACGTTATATACTCTCAAAAGTGGTTCCCGAACACAAAAACTGTTTGGCTCGAAGATCTAAAATATTCCCCCAAGCTTTACAACTACGCAAACGGAACCTATCACTTTAAGCTTACAGCATCAATTCCTACCGGCTCAAAAACTATTGCAGACTACGACTTTAAAATTGAATACTGATCTACAAAAGCTTTGATTCTATATTCATCAGACGAATTTAGAATCAAAGCTTATTTTATTTGTATATATTTATCTTATTTTATGCTAATAATGATTTAGTTGACATTATATAAAATAAATGATATCATAAGTCAGTAAAACTTTTTTGTAAAGGGCATATATATGTTAAGTTTTTTTAAGACGAGATCTGACAAGTTTAATTATACGAACATTGTAATTAAATTGATTATATCGGTTGTTGCTGTTTCATTTTTTGAAACTGCTTTTTCCCCTTATGATTTTAATACTGCAGAATATTTTAACAGTATTTCATTTTTATCTTATTTTCTTGCTGTATGCTTAGTTTTTTGCATACTTCTATTCACCGTCAAACAAAAATATAACGGTTATATAATGATCCCATTGGTAACTGCTCTCTTTGCAATTACAAACTATGATGATAGAACTATTTTTTTCGCACTGGCAACATCACTTGTTATAGGCGGAATCGTATTTTATTTCGGCAACGATCTTTCTCTGCCCAAACTTAACAAAAATACAACAATATTTATATGCGCGCTTTTGGGTACATTTTTAGCATTCTTTATTGCTTACTTCACTATTATTAAATTTTTAGGTCACAGAACGCCTAACTTCGATTTCGGTATCTTTTCTCAAATGTACCACTATATGAAAGAAACGTTTATTCCCTATACTACTTGCGAAAGAGATATGCTTCTTTCTCATTTTGCCGTACATTTTTCACCGATTCTATATATCGCGCTTCCTGTTTATTACATTTTCCCTAACCCTTCAACTATACTTGCCGTTCAAGCAATCGTTGTTGCGTTAGGCGTTTTCCCGATTTATAAGCTTGCAAAGCACTTTAATCTTTCTAACAACAAAATTATTGCCATTGTTTTAATCTACGTTCTTCACCCGACTGTAATAGACAATAACTTTTACTATTTCCATGAAAATTGTTTTCTTACTGTTTTGCTTTTGTGTCTATTCTATTTTGCCGAGAAGAAAAAAGCTATACCCACTCTCATATTTGCCCTTCTTACTATGATGGTAAAGGAAGATGCCCCTGTATATGTTTTGTTCTTTGGTCTTTATCTACTCATTTCCAACAAAGACAAAATAATTGGTGTGCTGTTGTCAGCCTTTTCTTCCCTATATTTTGCTATAGTAACCTACCTTATGTCTATCTACGGTCAAGGAATTATGACCTATAGATACGAAAACTTTATTTTTACAGAAGACGGATCTATATACAGTGTTATATTCAACATTATTAAAAACCCGACGTATGTATTTCAACAGATTTTAAATCAGCCAAAGCTTGAGTTTTTAATTTTGATGCTTGTTCCAATGGCGCTTTTGCCATTTGCTGTAAAAAAGCCTTCGAATCTTATTCTTCTCTGCCCTATGTTACTGATAAATCTTATGACAAATTACGTTTATCAGTATGATATAGGCTTTCAGTACACCTACGCATCCGTTGCTTTCTTGTTCTATGTTTTGATAATAAACGTCAGCGAGCTTGACAACAAATTTGCTAAAAAGCTTTTGATCAGCGGTGTTTGCGCTTCATTAGTTTTCTTCTGCTCGGTAAACCTCAGCAAAGTTGAAAGCATTAAGACCTATAACGCAGAAAAAGATGACGTAAAAATTATAAACAACGCGCTCAACACCATCCCTATGGATAAAAGCATAAAATCCACAACATTCTTTATTCCTGCGCTTTGGAACAGAGATGAGATTTACGAATACGCATATTCGGATGAAGAAACCGATTACGTTGTCTTTGATTTGCGTTGGGGGGATAAAGACTATAGTGATTTTATAGATTATAATTTCGAAAAATATGAAATTGCTGTATTTGAGGAGAATTTAATTGTAATCTTAAAAAGCATTGATAAATAAAACGTATGGGGACATAGTCAGTGACCGTGTCCCCATTATTATTTAATTATTTTTTCGTTATTTTATTATCAAAGCAATATTTGACATTTTTTTACTTGAAAAACAGATATAAATATAATATAATAAATATATAGAGCATTATTTTTCACCAGGAAATAATAGTGTCTATTCGAAATTTGAAGTTTGTAGCCAAAGCAATATTCCTTTGGCAGTTGGGAGGTTAATATGAGTTTTAACATTTTCAAGATCGACCCTTACCTTTTGCCATTCAAAAACGACATCAAATTAAGAAATGATGCCTACAATTCAAAAAGAAAAGAGCTTGTAGGTGATTCTAACACTCTTTCTGATTTTGCTAACGGCTATAACTACTTCGGTATACATCCGACAAAGACCGGGTGGGTATATCGTGAATGGGCGCCTGGCGCTGACGCTATGTATTTTACGGGCGACTTTTGTGATTGGAAAACAGATGCTTATCCCATGACCCGAATCGATAACGGAATCTTCGAGGTCAAGATAAAAGGAAAGAAAACAATTAAGCTTGGTCACAAGGTTCAAGCAATCGTATATAAAAATAACGAAATGCACAGACGTATTCCCGCTTACGCTACAAGAGTAGTTCAGGATAGCGTAACGTACGCTTTTTGCGCTGAAATTGACAACGCTATATACGAAAGCTTCGAATGGACCGATGATAATTTTAAACCTGCAAAAACACCGTTAATATATGAGTGTCATATCGGTATGGCTCAGGAAGACGGCAAGGTAAGCTCATACGAAGAATTTACCGCCAACATTCTTCCGCGCATCAAAAAGCTTGGTTATAACACCATTCAGATAATGGCTATTATGGAGCATCCGTATTATGGGTCTTTTGGTTATCAGGTTTCTAATTTCTATGCACCAAGCTCGCGTTACGGAACTGCTAATGATTTGAAAAAACTTATAAATACTGCGCACAAAATGGGTATCGCAGTATTGCTTGACGTTGTACACTCACACGCGGTAAAAAACGCCGGAGACGGTCTGAATTATTTTGACGGAACGGAATATCAGTATTTCCACGAAGGTCCAAGGGGCTATCATAAAGCGTGGGATACAAAGCTTTTTAACTACGGTAAAAACGAAGTATTACACTTTCTTCTTTCTAACCTTAAATACTGGATGGACGTATTCCATTTCGACGGATTCCGTTTTGATGGCGTAACCTCTATGCTTTATCACGATCACGGGCTGGGAAGCGCTTTTACCGGTTATGATATGTATTTCTCTCTTAACACCGATATTGAAGCAATAACGTATCTGACTCTTGCGAACGAACTGGTTCATTCTATAAACCAAAACGCTATAACCATAGCTGAAGATATGTCGGGCATGCCGCTTATGTGTCTTCCCGTTTCAAAAGGCGGTATTGGATTTGACTACCGTTTGTCTATGGGTATTCCTGACCTTTGGATCAAGTTTATCAAAGAATATAAAGACGAAGATTGGGATATGTTTAAGCTTTGGTATGAATTGACAAGCAAACGCCCGAAGGAAAAATCCATCGGCTATTGCGAATCACACGATCAAGCCCTTGTCGGTGATAAAACCATCATATTCCGTCTTTGTGACTCGGATATGTATTGGAATATGAGCAAAGACAGACAAAGCGCTATAATCGACAGAGGAATCGCTCTGCACAAAATGATTCGTCTTATAACAGCTTCAGTTGTCGGCGAAGGGTATCTTAACTTTATGGGAAATGAATTCGGTCACCCCGAATGGATAGACTTCCCTCGCGAAGGAAATGGCTGGAGCTACCACTACTGCCGACGTCAATGGAGTCTTGCTGACAATGATTTGTTAAAATACACTTTCCTGAATGAATTTGATATAGCTATGGTCAAGCTCTTGAAAAGCGAAAGACTTATGGTCAAAAAAGCTCTTAGCCAATGGATAGACCAAGGAGATAAAACACTGCTTTATACTAAAGGCAAAACTGTATTTGCTTTTAACTTCCATCCCGATAAATCGTTTGAAAACTACTTTGTTCCCGTAGAAGAAGATGGTTGTTACAAAGTAATTCTTTCATCTGACGATCCTAAATTCGGAGGATTTGACCGAGTTGACAAAGAATACATCTATAAAGCTGAGAAAACCGTTGACAACCGACTTGGTTTCTTCTGTTATCTTCCCTCTCGTACGGCTATAGTACTAAAAAAACAAAAATAAAAAAACAAAATCCACGAGAATATTCTCGTGGATTTTTTATTATTACCAACAGCTTTTATAAATTTCCTTTAATTTATCATAATCAAGGCTTATATAAGTCGGAATCTCTCTTGTTCTTCCAAACGTACAAAGCTCGCAAAGTCTGTCAATGCAATCCTCGGGTATATCAAACGCTCTGAGTCTTAAAGGCATACCAATCTCTGCAAAAAAGCTCTCCATACGTTCTATTCCCATTAAAGCTGCCTTCTCGTCCTTTTCCTCGCTTACGTCCCACACACGTCTTGCAAACTGTGCAAATCTTTGTGGAGCGTATTTATAAACGTATCTCGCCCATGCAGGAAATAATACTGCAAGTCCTGCCCCGTGCGCGATCTCCTCGTATTCACCGCTTAATGCGTGTTCAAGCTGATGAACGGGAAGCATATTCTGTCTTCCGCATCCCGTAAGGTCATTATGTGAAAGGCTTGAAGCCCACATCATATTTGCTCTTGCATCGTAATCATCAGGACAATCCATAAGCTTTCTTGCAGCGCTTATTACTGACTTTAAAATAGATTCTGATATTCTATCTGTAATATCGGTAGGCTCGCACACTGTGAAATATCTCTCCATTGTATGCGCCATAATATCAACAGCTCCGCACGCTGTCTGGTATTTGCTTACCGAATAAGTCAATTCGGGATTACATATTGCAAACAAGCATCTGTTAAAATCGCTGTTAAATCCACGCTTCATATTTAACTCAAGATTTGTAATTACAGCAGATGAGCTCATCTCACTGCCTGCTGCGGCTATCGTCAAAATACATCCTATCGGAAGTCCATTTTCCAAAACGTTCTTTCTTGTCGGAAAATCCCATACGTCACATTCGCTAAGCACCCCCGCAGCCGTATATTTAGATGAATCGATTACACTTCCTCCACCAACCGCAAGTATCATTTCAACATTGTTTTCTCTTGCCTTCTTTATAGCTTCTCTGACAAAAGAAATTCTCGGATTAGGACTAACGCCACCCATCTCAACGACCTTAATGCCGTTTGACTTTAAAGATGACATCACTTCATCATACAGCCCTGACGACTTAACACTTCCCATACCATACTGCATCATTATCGTCTTAAATCCGTATCCCTTTATTATCTCTCCTACATCCTTGTGCTTGTCCTTACCGAAAAACACCTTTGTAGGTGCATAATATATAAAATCCTGCATATCATTTCTCCTTACATGATATATTATCAAAAAGTGATGGCGAATTAAAAAACTGCCATCACTTAATCAATTATAATGCTTTTTCATACGTTGCGGGGTCAGGAAGAACTACCTTTTTGATATTTGCTCCAACGCCGCGAAGTTTTTCTACCAAATTATCATATCCGCGTTCGATATGGTGTATATCCTCGATCTCTGTTCTGCCGGGAGCAATAAGTCCTGCAAGAACAACTGCTGCTCCTGCTCTGAGGTCAACTGCACGAAGGTTTGCGGAAGATAAAGGCTGACCGCCCTCAATTATCGCTGTTCTATCGTCTACCTTTATGCAAGCTCCCATTCTGCGAAGCTCATCAACGTATCTGAATCTGTTTGAGAAGATACCCTCGTTAAGCAAGCTTACGCCATGCGCCTGACACATCAATACGCACATCTGCGGTCCCATATCTGTCGGGAAACCGGGATAAGGGAGAGTCTTGAGATTTATTCTCGACAACTTCTCTGTCTTACGGTATACAGTTACGTAATCGTCATATTCCTCAACAGCTATTCCCATTTCTTCCATCTTTGCCGAAATGGATTCAAGGTGCTTCGGAATTACGTTTCTTATGTTAAGCTTTCCGCCTGTTACAGCCGCCGCTATCATAAATGTTCCCGCTTCAATCATATCGGGAATAATAGCATAAGTACAACCCTTAAGCTTTTCAACACCTGTGATCTTTATAGTATCAGTACCTGCGCCGGAAATCTTCGCGCCGCAAGTATTGAGGAAGTTTAAGGGTTGTACTTA
>SVRB01000072.1 GCA_015065045.1 Oscillospiraceae bacterium
CGTTTCAAGGACGATGCAAAGGAAGTTATGCAGGGCTTTGAATGCGGTGTAGGTCTTGAAAAATTCAACGATATTAAAGAAGGCGATATTCTCGAAGCTTTCGAAATGGTTGAGGTTAAGAAATAATCGACTAAATTTATATGAGCTGTATCTTGACTATGATACAGCTCATTTTATAGGTGTATAACTATGAATGAAAAAAAGTTTTTACCCACAAACCGATATGAAGTTGATGCACTTGGATGGGGAGAGGTTGATTTTGTATACGTAACAGGCGATGCTTACGTTGATCACCCCTCTTTCGGTGTTGCGATAATATCGAGAGTTCTTGAAGATGCAGGATTTAAGGTTGCAATACTTTCGCAGCCTGATTATAAGACGGCTCAGGATTTTAAGGAATTCGGAAGACCGAGACTTGGGTTTCTTGTGACAAGCGGTAATATTGACTCAATGGTTGCCCATTATACTGTATCTAAAAAGAAGAGATCCTACGATTATTATTCCGCAGGTGGAAAAATGGGTAATAGACCTGACAGGGCGGTAATTGTGTATTGTAACAGAATCAGAGAAGCGTATGGTGACGTGCCGATTATAATCGGCGGTCTTGAAGCATCTCTGCGTCGTTTTGCTCATTACGATTATTGGGACGATAAGATCAGACGTTCTATTTTGATAGATTCAAGAGCCGATATACTTTCTTACGGTATGGGAGAAAAGAGTATACTCAGAATTGCAGAGCTGCTCGATAAGGGTGTGCCGATAAAGAAGATACGTGATGTTCTCGGAACGTCTTACGTATGCAAGATGGATGAAAAGATACATTATGAATGCGCCGGCGGGTTTGATTTTAATGATTTGAAGGCTGATAAGAAAAAATATGCCGAGGCGTTCGCTCTGCAGTATAGAGAAAACGATTATATAAACGGCAAGGCTGTTTGTGAGTATTATGATGGCAAGATGGTCGTGCAGAATCCCCCTATGCCGCCGCTTGAAAGAGCCGAGCTTGATAAGGTGTATAGTTTGCCTTATACAAGAGCGTATCATCCGAAATATGAGGCTGAGGGCGGTGTTCCGAGTATAAACGAGGTGGAGTTTTCGATCACTCATAACAGAGGTTGCTTCGGAGCTTGTAACTTCTGCGCTATTGCTTTCCATCAGGGAAGAAGTGTTAGATCAAGAAGTATTGAATCTGTGTTGGATGAAGCAAAGAAGATAACAGAAATGAGCGGATTTAAGGGGTATATACACGATGTTGGTGGCCCGACTGCTAACTTTAGATATCCTTCCTGCCAACTTCAGAAAGAGAAGGGAATATGCAAGAACAGAAAATGTCTTGCTCCGACACCTTGTAAGAACTTAAAGGTCAATCATACTGAATATGTTGATTTGTTAAGCAAGATCGAAAAGCTTCCAAAGGTTAAAAAAGTATTTATTCGCTCGGGTATAAGATTTGATTATCTTATGCTTGATAAGGATGATAAATTCTTTAAAAAGCTTGTAAGAGATCACGTAAGCGGACAGCTTAAGGTTGCTCCCGAGCATTGCTCGTCAAGAGTTTTAAAGATGATGGGTAAGCCTGATTTTTCAGTATATGAAAAATTTAGAAAGAAGTTTTTTGAAATTACTGCTTCTTGTGGAAAAGAACAGTATCTTGTTCCGTATCTTATGTCAAGTCATCCCGGAAGCACCTTGAGAGATGCTGTAGAATTGGCTGTGTATCTGAAAAAAAGCGGATATTCTCCCGAACAGGTTCAGGATTTCTATCCCACCCCCGGAACAGCATCTACGGTTATGTATTACACTGGAATTGATCCTTTTACCAATAAAGAAGTCTACGTAGCAAGAGAGTACGAGGATAAGAAGATGCAGAGGGCTTTGCTGCAATGGAACAGACGCGAGAATCATGAAACGGTGAGAGAAGCGTTGAGAAAATGTGGCAGAGAAGACCTTATAGGATTTGGTAAAGAGTGCCTTGTGCCTCCCGATAAGTCCGAAAGAAATACTAAACCGGTCTCTAAAAATGTCCCCCGTAAGTTTGAAAAAAATCAAAAGCAAAAAAACGAAAAGACTAAATCAAACGGAAAGAAAAACGGGTATAAGAAGAGAAGTAAATGAATAATCTGTAAATTTTTTGGAATACATTGACAAATTATTATATATATAGTATTATAATCAAGTGAAACTTTGGTAAAAAGTTTCTTCCTTGCTGTATGCACAGACATACGGCCAAAGTCCATAAGGAGGTGTAAAACATGGAAAAAATGAATGCGTCTTACGAAACAATATTCGTTGTTGATCTTCAGAAGGGTGAAGAAGAAGTAAAGGCTCTTGTTGAAAAGTTCACAAAGCTTATTGCTGACAACGGTACAGTTGAGGAAACAGACGAGTGGGGCAAACGCAGACTTGCATATCCTATCAACGACCTTACAGAAGGTTACTATGTGCTTGTTAAGTTCAATGCTCCTGCTGCTTTTGTTTCTGAACTTGAGCGTATTTTCGGTATAACCGAAGGAATTTTGCGTTCCATAGTAGTTAAAGCAGGAAAGTAAGTAGTAGAAAGAAGGAGAGTTCACCGTGGCTAATTTTAACTTCAACAAAGTAATTCTCGGCGGTCGCCTTACAGCGGATCCCGAACTTAAGACTACACCTAACGGTATCGTAGTTACATCATTTTCTATTGCGGTAAACCGCAGAGCAGCTAAGACTTCTGACGGACAGGCTAGCCAGCAGAGTGATTTTTTCAACTGCACAGCTTGGAGAAGCACAGCTGAATTTGTAACAAGATATTTCAGAAAAGGTAGTTCTATTTGCATTACAGGCACACTTCAGAACAGAACTTGGAATGATCCTCAGGGCAACAAGAGATATGCTACTGATATAGTTGTTGATGAAGTACATTTTGTTGACAGCAAGGGTGAAAATACACAGTATCAGAGTTCATCTGATAGCTTTGGAGCACCTTCTTACTCGACAGATGCAACACCTGATTTTGAGGTTATTTCCGGAGATCAGGATTTGCCGTTCTAATTACGGCAAACTCAAAAAGGCATAAATTATTATGCTAATCAGAAATTAAACAGGAGGATTCAGAAAATGGATAGAGAACAGAAGTCTTTCCGTCAGAGCAACCGCAAAAGAAAGAAAGTTTGCCAGTTTTGCGCTGACAAGGTAGAACACATCGATTACAAAGACACAGCTCGTCTTAGAAAATATATCAGCGAACGTTCCAAGATTCTTCCCAGAAGAATTACAGGTACATGCGCAAAGCATCAGCGTCAGGTAACTATCGCTGTTAAGCGCGCTCGCCAGATCGCACTTTTGCCTTACGTTAGCGACTGATTATATGTTATTTTAAAAGCTGCACTTTATGTGCAGCTTTTTTATATTATTTCAGTATATGACAGATATTCTTTTTCTGTAAAATAGGTTATGGTGTTATCTTGATCTATAAGGCAGTAGAATATATTGTTGTTTATAGTTGTCTTATATTCATAATAGATCATTTCTTTGATGAAGGCGTGCTTTTGCGAAATAATATCAGTCTTTTTTATAAGATCAGGTTGTGTTTGTTTTGTTGATAGTACGTTTGCAATATTCGGAAAAACAGTATGATTTTTTAGATATTTTGTTGAGTCGAAAGCTTTGAGTGAGCCGTCCTTTTTGCTGACGGCGATTTTTATAGGTTCATTGTAATTTATTATTTTTATGTCGTTTTGTATATATATAGGACAGATTATATAGTATGTTAGATCGTTGTTGGAATACGAGTATACCTGCTCGTAGTTTGATAAATAATAAGCATATTCATTTATATATTTTTCTAAATTATTTTTATTAGGATCAATATTGGATTCTGTGATCGCATTATTAAACGATGCCATTCTTGCGAGTATTTTTCCGCTGGCAAATATACTTGCGTATGAGCTTGATAAAGTGTAATTCACTGATTTTGGAAATTGATAATTTCCCGTAAATGAGTTTGGTGATAAGGGAGAACCGATTACTTTTTTGGCGAAGATATTGACCTCTTTTCTGTCAGCTTTAATTTGCTTTTCGAGAATAGTATATTGTTCATCAAGTATTGATAATTTTTGGTTATAATAATTGCTGTCTTTTTCTTCTGTAAAGAAATTATTTATTTTAGTTATACTATCTTGTCCTCGGTAGTTGTTGCAGATGTTTATAAATAATTTGTTGGCTTCTTCGATTTTTTGAGAATAGGTATTGTTTTTGTCAATATCGGTCATTGGCGTTTTTGCGTATTCGGATAGATCAGAAAACCATATGGCGACGCTTTGCAATTCTTTATCAGATAATGAGAGGAGATTTTTTATGTTAAAGCTGTTGGCATATATAATTTTGCTTTCCGATTCATAGTTGTTTAATACAGATGCTTTATTAAATGAGTTTTGAATTTCGTTTATTGATGCAGTAATAGATGTTAATATAGTAAGCGTGTTGGCATCAGATTGACGCACAATAGTTTTGTCGTTACTTCTTTTTTGTAGAAATATTCCGAATATAAGCAAAAAAAACGCTATAAAGAATGATATTGCTTTGATTACGTATTTCCTTTTGATATTATGCATATTGTCCTCCTTTTAAATGATTTTTATTGTAAACAAAAAAATTGACAAGTAGATTTATATTTGATATAATAGTTTTATGTTAGTGTTTGATAATATAAACATAGAAAAATATAGTAGGGTGATAGATAGATGAAGCTTTTATTGGCGATTGTAAATAATGACGATGCAGGTTATGTAAACGAAGCTCTTGAAAAAGCGGGTTTTATGGTTACAAAGATTGCGTCAACAGGCGGTTTTTTGTTAAAAGGAAATACTACGTTTATGATTGGTGTTGACGATGCTGACGTTGATAGGGTTTTTGATATTATTGGTAAGTATTCCAAAAAGAGAACTGTTCCGATATCTACTGATCCGGTTAATAATCCTTCGGCATTATCCTCTGTATCAGCTAAGGTTACCGTTGGCGGCGCGACTGTATTTGTGCTTAACGTAGAGAGATTCGAACATATATAAAAATTTTAAAAAATCGGAATTTTTTTGATGGAAAATAAGAGTATTTATTTGCATGGCAACGAGAAGATTCTCAACTTTTTCAAAAGTGCATATGAAAACGGAAAGATAGCACACGCATATATTTTTGAAGGTGGACGGGGCAGTGGAAAGCATACGCTGGCTCGACGTCTTGCGTGTCTTTTGGCGTGCAGTAACTTATTTGAAAGACCTTGCTTTGAATGTTCGTCATGCAGAAAAATATCCGAAGGGATCTCTCCCGATGTTATAGAAATTTCTCTTTTGAACGATAAGAAGACTATTGGTGTTGAACAGATAAGAGAGCTTCGTTCAAGCGTGTACGTAAAGCCGTCGGAAGAAAATATTAAGGTATATATAATAAGCAACGCTGAATTGATGACCGTGCAGGCGCAGAACGTGTTTTTAAAGGTTTTAGAAGAGCCGCCAAGGGGTGTGTTTTTCTTTATGCTGTGTGAAAATACATCAAATATTCTTGCTACGGTAAAGTCAAGAGCTCCTATTTTGAAAATGCAAAATTTCAGCGATGCTGAATTGACAGAATACTTGATAAATAACAATAAGAAAGCGGTTGATCTATATACCAACAACCGTGAAGCTTTTGAGCTTATAATCAGGATTGCCGACGGAAAGATTGGTGAGGCTGAGAGACTTATATCCGATATGAAGTCGGGTAGTGAACAGTCGAAACACGATAAAGCTCGTAATTTGATAGAATTATTAGCAGATTCTTCGAAATTTTCAGATTTTCTTATATATATGCAAAAGATAACAAAGGCAAGAGATGAGCTTGTTGATATTGTAACTTATTGTCTTTATGCCATTAGAGATTTGATGGTTGTAAAGAAGATGACCGACGAGCATCCGCCCATGCTTTTTTACGGAGATGTTGATTACGCACAGAGAATGGCATCTCGTTTTACGTCTGCCGCTGTAATGAAGCTTTATGATGAGCTTTGTTGCGCAAAAGAAGAGCTTACAATGAATGCTAATGTAAACAATTTGCTTGTTGAGTTGGCTTTCAGATTGAGAAGCGCGGCAAATATTTAGTTTTTAGAGCTTTTTCGCACAGACAGCGACGAAAAAGAAACAAAAAATATGCTGTCAAGACATGGAGTAAAATATGAATAGCAATAATGAAATAGTAGCGCTTCCGGAAGAAGTCGAGGTTATTGGTGTCAGATTCAGACAGACGGGTAAGATATATTATTTTGATCCCGACGGTAACAAGGTGGAATCCGGAGAGTATGTGATTGTTGAGACCGCGCGCGGTCTTGAATACGGTTTGACTGTTGCGGGAAATAAGTTTGTTTCCAATACAGAGATCGTACCCCCTCTTCGTAAGGTTGTGAGAAAGGCTACCGATGCCGACCACGCACACCACGAGGAGAATAACAAAAAAGAAAAAGAGGCTTTTGATATCTGTCTCCAGAAGATCGAAAAGCATAATCTTGATATGAAGCTTATCGAGGTTGAATATACTTTCGATAACAATAAGCTTTTATTCTATTTCTCAGCAGAGGGAAGAGTTGACTTCCGTGAGCTTGTAAAGGATCTTGCTTCGGTGTTC
>SVRB01000073.1 GCA_015065045.1 Oscillospiraceae bacterium
CGAACGAAGTATGACGTCTGCCCGATGAGTCAAAGGGAGAAACACGAACCAAACGGTGAACACCGTTTTCGCCCTTTAAATAACCGTAAGCGTTTTCGCCCTCTATCATTATCGTAGCACTCTTAAGACCTGCTTCATCGCCATCAAGCCAGTCAATAAGCTTAACGTTAAAGCCGTTACGCTCGCCCCATCTTGTATACATACGGTAGAGCATCTGCGCCCAGTCCTGAGCTTCTGTTCCGCCGGCACCGGGATGGAAGGAAACGATCGCGTTATTTTTATCATATTCACCCGAAAGCAACGTTGCTATTCTTCTTGTTTCTATTTCCTTGACAATAGAATCTCTTTCCGAAATTACCTCTTCAAGAACGCTTTCGTCGTTTTCTTCGAGTCCCATTTCAGCAAGAACGCCTGCATCCTCACATCTTTTCTTAAGATTTTCAAACGCTTCTATCTTGCCCTTCATAGATTTTATCTGCTGAAGAATGGTGCTTGACTCGGGATTATTCCAGAATCCGGGGTCCAAAGTTTTTTCTTCAAGAGCTGCAACGCTAACTCTGAGCTCTTCTATTTTCATAGCATTACCGAGCTCATCTATCTCTTCATCAATTTTTATAAGCTCTCTTTTCGCCTCTTCAAGTTGTATAATCAAGGGAAATCCTCCTAAAAAACACAGTCAATCTTTTGTTTGTCTATAACATTACCATTATAAACAAAAATCTGCCTTTTGTAAACAATTTTTGCTAAATAAATTATATTTAAATAACAAATGCGGGATTGCTTTCTATAATTTCGGTAATAATTTCACCGTCAAAATCCTTTACCATTTTTTCTATACGGGAGCAAACCAAGTTTTCAGTAAAATAGTGGCCGCCGCATATCAAATTTAATCCCAATTCTTTTGCATCGTGCTCGTAATTATAAGGCATCTCTCCCGTCACGAAAGTATCACAACCGCATAGTAAAGCCTCGCTTAAATATCCCTTACCGCTTCCACCGACAACCGCAACCTTTGATACTTCTTTGCCGCCGTCAACGCATATAATTTTATCGGCCGATATATTCGCTTTTAATTTTTCGGCAAATGCAACTAAAGATACGCTTTCAACCTCTCCCATTCTTCCGACATCAGAAAAATCGCTTACGTTTTTAAGCTCCATAGCCTCAGCCAACGCATCGTTCACGCCGCCTTTAACCTTATCAAGTCGGGTGTGGAACGAGAATACTGCTATATCATTCTTTATAAGCTTACATATTTTTCTGCCAATCGGATTCGAGCCGTCCACACAGCGAACGGGATCAAATATCATAGGGTGATGCGAAATTATGCAGTCAAATTTATTTTCAACAGCATAGTCAATAACGCTATTTGTAACGTCAAGACAGATCAGAACCTTTTTCACTTCTTTTTCGGGAGCAGGTACACACATTCTTCCGTCGTTATCCCATTCGCACGACAATTCACTCGGAATAATATTATTAAAATAATCATAAAAACGTTCTACACTTGCCATACTACACCCTCATATTCTCCGATATTTTTATCAATTCATCTAAGCATTTCTTTTCGTCTTCAGCTTCTATTCCTGCAGATGCCTTGCCGTCCAACTTAGCCTTCGTTCTCTTTATAACCTTTTCAAGAAGCTCGCCTAAAAGATCGCATCTTTTTTCTATATTTATCCTTCCGAGCAAATACTCAGAAGACTCCATTTTTGTTATCATTCCGTTATATACAGCGCATATGATCTGATAAATCTTGCCTTCTTTTACTATATATTCATCTATAATTTCGTATCCGTTTTCACACAAATACTGCCTTAAGCTGTCTTCTTTGGTCATCGGCTGAAGAATAAATTTTACACCATTTTTATCAATAGTCGCCTTTTCCAATATATTCTCGATCAACTCTCCGCCCATACCCGCAATAACAACGTCGGTGGGAGAATATTTTTCGATTCCGACAAGTCCGTCTGTCAAACAAGTATCAATAACAGCCGAAAGCCCGTGCTTTTCTATATTACTTTCAGCCTTTTTCAAAGGCATATCGTTAATGTCAGCCGCAACAGCCCTTGATATCCTGCCTGTCTGCGCAAGATATACGGGAAGCTTTCCGTGATCCGTACCTATGTCCGCCAAAACTGCACCCCGTCTTACACATTCGGCTATACACGTCATTCTGTTGTCTAAAACAATATTTGCCAAAACCACACCGCCTATTTTTTCAATAAAAAAAGAACAAAAAGGGGCTTACTTATAAGCCCCTTTAATGTCAATTAGTTCTTCGCTGCAAAATATGCGTTAAGCTTGTCAACAAGCTCATCTGCATTAGTTCCGTGAACTGCACAAGCAGCTTCGATGCTTTCGCCTCTGGATGCGGGGCAACCGAGACAGTGCATTCCGATAGCAAAGAAAAATTCCGCTGTTCCTCTATCATAATCAAGAACATCGCCGATAATAGACTGTTTTGTTACTTTCATTTTAATATACCTCCATGATAAATATTATGTTACCTTTATTATACCCTTTTTTAAATATATTGTCAATAATCTTTGTTATTTGATGTTATTTTTTTATAAAAATATAATTATATATATCATTGACATTTATTGAAAAATGAATTAAAATTAAACTTACGATAATATAATGTATTATTAAAAAGAAAGCGAGAATTAAATTATGGATTGTATTTTTTGCAAAATTATTTCAGGAGATATTCCGTCAAACAAAGTTTATGAAGACGAGCAGATACTCGCATTTCACGATATTAACCCCCAAGCGCCCGTTCACGTCATCGTTATCCCTAAGCAGCACATTCAGTCCGCTGATGAAGTAAATGAATTCAACAGCCCTATTATTGCTAAAATATTCGAGTCTATTCCCAAAATTGCAAAGAAGTGCAATCTTGAAAACGGTTATAGAATTATTACAAATATCGGAAATGACGGCTGTCAGTCCGTTCCGCATATACACTTCCATCTTCTCGGCGGTAAGAAGCTCCCCGAAAGCATCGTGTAAAAATTTCAAACACCACCCTCAAAGGTGGTGTTTTTTGTATCATCAAAAAAGGGCGGATATGAAATCCGCCCTTTTATTATTTAGGATTTATTATTTTGCCAAGTAATAACACTTGCGCAATTTACTTTATAGTCAGCAATAATTTCACGGTTTCACCGTTTTTTATGTCGGTTTTATACTTAAAACTTATTGTGTATAGTAATGCTATATTATCATGATCATGTTTAAGCAATATAAAATTATCAACAGAGTAATCATCTAAATCTATTTTATCCTTATAAATAGATTTCAGTTTTGCTTCTATAACTTTTTTTGCTTTTTCTTCATCAATCTTGATAGTATCAACATTTTCAAATGATCCTAACGTATATTTTCCAAAAACAGCAACATTACCATTTTCTTCAACACCAACTGTTAATCTATCCACAGTCTTATACCCATTTACTTCTCTGAAATAATCAAAAGAATATGCGCTACCGTATTTATATTCTTCAACTTTATATTCAGATAAATCAATATAATCATCTGCAATCAAATCTGCAATTTCTTTGCATTTTTCTTTACTTATCGCATTTCCTCCGAAAGATGCATCAAGAAAATATATAGAAGACAATTCTCCTGTTTTGCCATTTATCTCAAAGTAAAAATTGTCCCCCTTATATTTATGAGAAGTGTATAAATTTGGTACATTAATTATAGAACAATCATATTCACCGGAATAGGTCTTCCCATTAAATGTAACGGTTGCTTCCTTAGGGGCTGATTTATCTTGATGGTCTCTCGTCTTAGAACTATCCCACAACGGAAACTCAGAAGTTCCAACCTGTTGCGCTGTGTATTCTACGTTACACATATTATAGATAATAACACCAGCGGCAATCATAACCAATAAAACAATAGGGATCAATACACTTATAAGTCGTTTATTTACTTTCATTACAATCACCTCACTATTATTTCTATAATAATTTTATCATACAAACTTCCGAGAAATCAAGCATATTATGCTGTTTTTTGACATTCTCCGTTTTTTATAATTTTCAAAACTTAAAATAATATATTTTGCACAAAATAAAACCTCCATCTGAGGAGAGAGCTCCCTCGTCAGATGGAACTAAAAAGTTAGTTCAACAAAAAAGGGCGGATATGAAATCCGCCCCTACATTTTTAGGATTTATTGAATCTTTATGCGTTTCTTGTATTCTTCTTAAGAATTCCAAGAAGCATTACTATAGCGGGAACTGCAACAATCGTCATTACAGTTTCCGGACCTATATAGGTAATGTTATATACGAATGAGTAAATCCACATTCCAACTGTGTGCACATATTCATTCCAGTCACCATTTTTGGTAATTTCATACCATACGACAGCACCGTTTATGAAATGGCTCATAAATCTAACCACACACGCAAACAACACACCGCAGAATACAGTTATTGTCTCGTTAGTCTTTTCGTTCTTTGTAAATTTGAGCTTTCTGAATGCTCCCGCAAGACCTATTGCCGTATACGCCACAATGTAATCGAGAAGAATAACAACTATAATTCCCGTTACCGTCGGAACGTATGCAAAATTACCTGCGCCAAGCCAAAGCTTGAATACAGAATACACAAATGCAGAACCGAGCCCCCAGCCAAGTCCGTGTCTTATGGATATAATCATAAGAGGAACCATAGAAAACAGGGTTACAGAACCGCCAAGCGGCGCTTCATAGATCTTTATAAACGACAAAATTATTGTAGCCGCTATAAGAATCGAACATTCGACCATTACTCTTGTTTTAGTCTTTTTATTCATAACTTTCACCTTTATTTCTGTCTTAATTTATTGATATATGTAAAAAACGGTGAGCCGAGTTGAAGCTTACATTCCTTGAGCTCTAAGGTGTAAATCGACCAACAGTTATACCACTTTTGCAATAATGACATAACATTAAGAAACAAAAAATCCTCGTTTGAAAAACCAAACGAGGATTTTGAATCTTCTAACATCTTATTCTTCCTACGCCGGCATTATCCGTTTCAGGTTTAAAGGGTTCGGAATACTCCGTCTCAGCCTTTTACAGCACCCCTGACAAGTATTAAATTGTGCTTTTAATTATTTAGCAAGCATCTTAGCGATTTCGTCGCCGAGGTTGTCTTCTCTCTTCTGGAGGCCTTCGCCCTTTTCATAACGGAAGAAAGAATCGATAGCAATGCTGCCGCCGAATTCCTTAGCGCAAGATTCAACGTACTTAGCAACTGTCATAGAGTCATCCTTAACGAATGCGTTTTCTGTAAGGCAGTTTGCTTCGTAGAACTTGCCGAGCTTACCTGTAACCATCTTTTCGATGATCTGAGCAGGCTTGCTTGCGTTCTTAGGATCGTTCTTGAGCTGAGCCATGATGATTTCTTTTTCTTCTTCAACAGCACTTGCAGGAACAGATTCCTTGTTTACGTAAAGAATGTTGGGATATGCAGCAACCTGAAGAGCGATGTTCTTTGCCATTTCTGCAAAGCCTTCGTTCTTTACTGCAGCTTCGTCTGCAACAAACTTAACGATAACGCCTGTTGTACCCTTACCGTGAATGTAAGAGCTCATTGTGCCGTTTACAGCGAGGAAACGACGGATAGACATATTTTCGCCGATCTGGAAGATCTTGTCCTTGAGAGCAGCTTCAACTGTCATGCCGTTTGCCATTGTAAGTGTGTTAAGTTCTGCAACGTCTGCAGGATTGTTATCAATGATGAGCTTGAGGATTTCCTTAACGAAAGCCTGGAAAGAAGCGTTCTTTGCAACGAAGTCTGTTTCGCAGTTAACTTCGATCATAGCAGCCTTTTCGCCTTCGATAAGAATATCAACGAGACCTTCTGCTGCAATTCTGTCTGCCTTCTTTGCTGCAACAGCAAGACCCTTTTCTCTTAATACCTTTATTGCTTCGTCAAAATCGCCGTTTGCCTCAACCAATGCCTTTTTGCAGTCCATCATACCGCAACCGGTCTTTGCTCTGAGGTCAGATACGAGTTTAGCTGAAATTGTAGCCATTTGTATTTCCTCCGAATTAATTCAGTTTATTTTTCAGTTATTTTTATAAAAATTATTCAGCAGCTTCTGCTTCTTCAGCAATTTCTTCTACTGCTTCTTCAAACTGTTCGCCCTGCTTACCTTCGATGATAGCGTCAGCGATAACAGAAGAAATGAGCTTAATTGCGCGGATAGCGTCATCGTTACCGGGAATGAAGTAGTCTGCATCGTCGGGGTCACAGTTTGTGTCAACGATTGCAACAACCGGAATACCGAGCTTCTTAGCTTCGAGAACTGCGTTTCTTTCCTTGCGGGGGTCAACTATAAACACTGCAGAAGGAAGTCCGGGCATATCCTTGATACCGCCGAGGTTCTTTTCGAGGTCTGCAATTTCCTTAAGTCTCTTAGCAACTTCTTTCTTGGGGAGAAGATCGAATGTACCGTCTTCCTGCATCTTAAGAAGGCTGTTGAGTCTTTCGATAGACTTGTTGATTGTCTTGTAGTTGGTGAGCATACCGCCGGGCCAACGTACGTTTACGTAGTACATACCGCATCTCTGTG
>SVRB01000074.1 GCA_015065045.1 Oscillospiraceae bacterium
AGTATCTCTTCTGCACCGCGTGCCTGAGCTTCCATCTTAGCGTAAATAGCGTCAGCTTCACCCTGCGCCTTGCGACGAATCTGTTCAGCTTCTGCCTCTGCTTCAAGCTCGAGCTGGCGTTTTCTTGCTTCTGTCTTAACGATGACGTCTGCTTCCAAGGTTGCCTTTTCAAGCAAACGACGAGCTTCTTCTGCTGCCTGCTCTGCTGAATATGATTCTTCCAACGCCTTCGCGCTCTGAATCTTTTCTGCTGCTGTAGCAATTCTCAAAGCTTCAGCCTGTTTTTCCTTCAATGCCGCGTCGGACATTGCGATCTTCATCTTCGCTTCGTTTTCACCCTCGATTGCTATTGAAGATGCATTCGCAACCTGAATACGCTGATCCATGTGAGCATTAGCTTCACCGATCGAACCGTCTCTTTCTCTTTCAGCAACGCTCTTCTTAGCGTCGTTGATAGCCTTTGCTGCCGCTTCTTTACCAAGGGCAGATATGTATCCCGATTCATCGCTGATGTCGGTTACGTTTACGTTAATAAGACGGAGACCGATCTTCTTAAGTTCTGTTTCAACGTTGCTGCTTACAGCTGCCAAAAACTTATCTCTGTCTGTATTGATTTCTTCGATATCCATCGTTGCAATAATCAAACGCAACTGACCGAAGATAATATCCTTTGCTAATTCCTGAATCTCAGCCAAACGAAGTCCAAGCAAACGTTCTGCCGCATTCTGCATTACTCCGGGTTCTGTAGAAATTCCTACAGTAAATCTTGAAGGAACGTCTATACGGATGTTCTGCTTTGAAAGCGCATTTTTCAGGTCAACCTGAATAGATATAGGCGTCAAATCCAAAAATGCGTACGACTGAAATACGGGTACTACAAACTCTGCACCACCGTGGATACACTTTGCACTTCTGTTTGTACCGTCTCTATTCTTACCAATAGAACCGTAAACAACCATAATCTTATCAGACGGACATTTCTTATACCTTGAACACGCCCAAACAATGAATGACAACACTATCAAAATGATAGCAAATACGAGAATAATTGCTCCTACTCCCATTAGAAATTCCTCCTAATATATTTTTATTTTTTTATTTGAACTTTTATTTGTTCCTATTTTTTCTTTACTACTAACGTAGTCTGACCGCTTATACCGGTTACAATTACTTCTGCGCCCGTAGTGATCGCTTCCTTCTCGTCGGTTACAGCGTCGCGTTCAACGTATGAGCCCTGCAACAGAACGTTTACCTTTCCCTCTCCGCTTCTGCACGGCGGAACTGTCAGATAAACTCTGCCGGAAGTGCCAAGCGCATTCTTATTATCAAGATTACCGTCATTACGAAGTCTCATTATTCCCCTCATAAGTACGGCAAGAATATACATCATAACAAATCCTGCTATAGCTGATATAGGTATATTCATCCATAAAGATAACTCAGCTTGTTCAAGCATAAAGCCCATCCAACCGAACACTACGAAAAACGCTATAATACCTCTTACGGTAAAAACTCTAAGCGAATCAAGTCCTGTCGGGTCAATGTCTGCGTCTATCTCGCCATCTCCAAAAATACCGTCTCCGGTATCAATGTCTCCGTCGAAATCAACGTCAGAGTCCATACCTATTCCTATAAGCATAAGTACCGTCTGAATAAGCAGGATACCTGTTGTCGGAATAGCTATTACCGCAAAAAACTGCGATACTAAACTCAATGAATCCCACCAATTAGTCATGATAATTTATTCCTCCATTGCTATGTAAATTATTTTAATTTTGAAAGTATTTCTTCTGCAGACTTGCGCGAAATCGATGCGAAATGCGCATAAGCCATTATCTGAAGTACTTTAATTACTCTATGTTTTGCCCCCGGAAAAGGTTCTTCATATCCACTGACCTCTGATTCAACAGCCTTAGCTACCGTATCTTTGTCAGTTATGATTCCTCCTCGGCTTTCAGCAATAAGATCTACGTATTTATGATATAACTCGCTGTCGCTTATTATGTTATCACTCTCGTCGTTCAAAACGCCGTTGACGTACGAAAGCATATCGCATATTTTATCAAGTTGAAGAGATTCCCTCAACATATTCAACGTTACTATCCGTGAAAACTGATCCTTTGAATATTGTCTCTTGACCGGAGAAGAAACAAACCCTCTCTTCACCCAGTTCTGTATCATATATGGTTCAAGTCCTGTCATAACAGACACCTGTGACAAGGTTATTCCCCCTGCAGCAAAAATGCCGTCGAACAGTCTTCTTGATATTCCTTTATTCAATTCTAAAATTTCTATCGTCGTTCCGGGTAAAACCTTAATCATTGAATCCCCCCTTTCCTCTTTTGACACTATCATTATACCACACGGTCACGTGATTGTAAATAGGGTTTATGTGACTTTCTCGGATTCTCTGTTTTGCATAATTTTTGCCAACCCTAATTAACCTCCGCGGCATTTATTTAGTCATTTTACACATATCCACACGAATTAAATCGAATAACACTATAATCTGTCGGACGTAAATAAAAAAATGCGCAAAAAAAAAGACAGCACTTTTATGTACTGTCCTTTTTAAATTATATTGATTTTAAAGCCAAGTGAAGAACGTTCTTAGCTGAAACGTTTCTTATATATTCTCTGCCGTTATTTCTGAGTGTAAGCTTTACACACTCTTTCTTTTTATCCGTGCTAACGGCTATATATACAGTGCCGACAGGTTTTTCTTTTGTACCGCCGGTCGGTCCTGCTATTCCCGTAACACTGATACCAATATCTGCTGACATAAACTTTCTTACGCCCTCAGCCATCGCCAAAGCGCATTCTTCTGAAACAGCACCCTTAGTATCAAGTATCTCTTGGCTTACACCCAACATTTTATTCTTTATCTCATTTGCATACGAAACAATGCTTCCGTCAAGCACGGCAGACGCTCCGCTTACCGTTGTTAGTTTTTCGGTAACCATACCGCCCGTACAAGATTCGGCAACGGCAATCTTCATATTCTTCTCTGTTAGCTTTATAACAAGAGCTTCTTCAATACAGGTATCAACACCGTAAATATATTCACCTATGGTAGTGTTTTTAAGCTTCTCGATCATATCTGAGCAGAGCTTTTCGCCCTCTTCCTTGCTCTCGGTCTTTGCTGTTACTCTAAGTCTCATCTCACCGTCGGAAGCATATGGCGCAACAGTGGGGTTAAGCGAGTTTTTCAATATATCTATAATTTCAGTTTCAACAGCCGACTCACCCATACCGAATATATTTACGTTCTTGCTGACAAAATAATAATCGGATGACTTTTCAAGGTAAGGAACGACTCCGGTTTCAAACATAGGCTTCATTTCTCTCGGAGGGCCCGGTAAGATAACAACAACCTTTCCCTTTTCTTCGTTTTCTATTATTGCCCCCGGTGCTGTTCCCCAGTCGTTTTGAAGAATAATGCAACCCTCGGGCATATATGCCTGCTTTACGTTATTCTCCGTCATCACTCTGTTTCTGCTGTCAAAATACTCTTTTATTCTTCTATGGGCTTCATCGTTCAAAACCATCTTCTTTCCCATAAGCTCTGCTATCGTCTCTTTGGTCAAATCATCATAAGTGGGCCCGAGTCCGCCCGTTGTAATAACAAGGTCTGCTCTCTCCAACGCTTCTGAAATAAATTTCTTTACTCTTGCGGGATTATCACCAACAACCCCCTGATGATATTGATTTATTCCGAGTGATGCCAATCTTTGTGAAATATATGCGGCATTTGTGTTTATAATATCTCCTATAAGTATTTCTGTACCCACACACAATATTTCAGCAGAGTTTATCTTCATATATACCATCTCCGTTTATTTATCTTTTACTATATTATTGTATCACAGAATGGATTTTTTTCAATACTTTTATAAACGCCTGAATAAATTTATTTACATTATCTCTACTTTATGGTATAATATCTTATTGTATATACTTAAACACGAAAGGACTGACATTCCTTGATCATACCTAAATTCGAAAAAGGCGATACTCTTATAATGAAAAAAAAGCATCCCTGCGGTTCTGTTGCTTTTGAGGTTCTACGTACGGGAAGTGATATAAAGGTCAAGTGTAAGGGATGTGGACACGATATGACTATCCCACGCCTTAAGCTTGAAAAAAATATAAAAAAGGTTGAAGCATTAACTTCAGGAGGAAATAGTGATGACCAATAATCCTGCTGCATCTGTTGATTTAAATACAGATAGCGAAACGAAAGTAAAATTTAAACCTTATCTTTTACTTGCGTTTTTTGTTCCCGCGTTGCTGTTTTTGGGCATTTATCTGCTTAGAGAAGTTTATCCTCTCGGCGAAAATTCTGTGTTGGTTCTCGACCTCAACGCTCAATACGTTTACTTTTTTGAGGAATTACGAGACATTCTCCTCGGACAAGGCAGTCTTCTTTATTCTTGGCAGAGAGCTGTCGGCGGAGAATTTATGGGTATGTACGCATACTACATTGCAAGTCCCTTTAACTTCCTCGTTGCACTCTTTCCCGAAAATGCAATTACAGAAGCCCTTCTCACTATTTTTGTATTGAAAGCCGGTCTTTCGGGCTTTAATTTTGCAGTATATCTCCATTACTCAAAACGAGCTAAAAATAACTATTCCACAATCATTTTCTCTACGATATACGCGTTGACCGCCTACGCTCTTGTAAACGGACACAACACCATGTGGATCGATGCTCTTCTCTTTTTCCCTCTTTTGATATTAGGTGTCGAAAGCCTTATCAATAAAAGAAAATACATTATGTATACGATCATACTTGCCGTAACTGTTTTTTCAAACTTCTATATCGGCTATATGGTATGTATATTCCTCGTTTTGTATTCGATTTACTACTACCTTGTATACGGATATTCCAATGAATATAACGAAACAGGCGAAAAACTACACCTCATTAAATCGATCTTACGAGTTGCATTTTTCTCACTGTTAGCACTTGCGATGTCGGCTGTAATAATTCTGACGATAAGATATTCTCTTACGTTCGGTAAAAACAACTTTTCTGACCCCGAGAAAGATCTTTTATCAAAGTTTAATCTATTTGAGCTTTTTGCAAAGTTTTTACCTAATTCATACGACACTGTACGCCCCGACGGGCTCCCGTTTGTTTACTGCGGTGTTCTTTCGTTGATACTTCTCCCCGTATATTTCTTTGCTAAGAAAATATCCCCGAGAGAAAAAATAGGAGCTGCAGTTATTATTTCAGCGCTCGTGTTCTCCTTCTCGGCAACAACGGTCGATTTGTTCTGGCACGGTATGCAAAATCCTAACTGGCTCAACTATCGTTACAGCTTTATGCTTTGCTTCCTGCTTGTAACATTTGCCCACCAAGCATTCCACCTTATCAAAGAAATAAAATTCAATCATATCGTGGCTGTTTGCTCGGCTCTCGTTCTTTTGATAATTCTCATTCAAAACGAGCAATTAGAATATATAGACAGCGTTCTTTGTATTTGGCTCAGTCTTTTGCTTGTTGGTGTATATCTTCTCGCATTGTACGCCTTCCACAAAGAAAGAGGAAGTAATTTTACTGCCCTTGTTTTAGCAATCATCGTATGCTCCGAGCTCTTTATTAACGGATACGTCTGCCTTACGGATCTTGATGAAGACGTTAAATTCAGTTCGCGTACATCGTACAGAAGCTATATCGATTCTATTTCCCCGCTCGTTGACTACGTTCACGACCTTGACGATTCGTTCTACCGTATGGAAAAAACAGGTCATCGTAAAACCAACGACAATATGACACTCGATATGAACGGTTTGTCGAGCTCAACATCTACTCTTAACGCTTCAATAGTTAAGCTTCTCAACCAGCTCGGCTATTCATCAAAGTCTCACTGGTCAAAATATCTCGGAGGCACTCCCGTTTCCGATTCACTTCTCGGTGTGAAATACGTTATAAGTGAAACATCGCACTTCGATAATTACTATAACATAATTCATACAGACAACAGTTATAAGATTTATGAAAACCCGAATGCGATGAGTCTTGCTTTTGTCGTTTCAAATCAATTTGAGCTTGTAGATTTTTCGGATTATAATAACCCCTTTGATCTGTTGAATGCCGTAATAACGTCCATGCTCGGAGAAGACGAAACTGTTGAAGTATTTAAACCCATTCAATACGTAACGGAGACTCTTTCCAACACAACTAAATCAGTTGTAAACGCTGAATACGACAAATACGTTCCTACTAACGAAAAAGATACTGCAAAGATTATATATAACTTTATGACCGGAACTGAAGACGAGATATTCTTTTTCTATCCCTCTGAATTTCCGCGTGAGGTTTCGCTTACTCTTAATGGAATCGATCAAGGAACGTTCTTTGGAAATGAAACTGACAGAATTATTTCGCTCGGCTCGTTTGACGATGATGAACGAATGAGATTTATCGTAACACTTAATAAAGAAGTGCTTTACCTTTTGACAGACGAACAATACTTCTACTATCTCGACAAAGAGGTATATGAAGCTGCTATGTCAAAGCTTTCTGAATGCAGCTATGAGATCAACGAACATTCAGACACGTATCTTAGCGGA
>SVRB01000075.1 GCA_015065045.1 Oscillospiraceae bacterium
GAAGCGTAAAAGAGATAACAGGCTTTAAAAACTACGTGTCCATCGATGGCGGTATGCCCGACAACCCGAGATATGCGCTTTATCAGTCACTCTATTCAGTAGTTGTGGCAAACCGAGCAAACGACAATGCCGACTACACCTGCACGATCGCAGGAAGATGCTGTGAAAGCGGCGACCTTATTGCAGAAAACATAAAAATTGCAAAGCCCTGCAGAAACGATACACTTGCAGTTCTCTGTACCGGCGCTTACAACTATTCTATGTCTTCTCACTACAACAGACTTCCCAAGCCCCCCGTTGTTATGGTTTCAAAAGACAAAAAATATCTTGCTGTTGCAAGGGAAACTTATGATGATTTAATGAGGAATGATTTATGATTTCCAGTATACTCTCCGGAAATTTTGATATTTACAGTTTTCTTCTGCGTATACCGGTAGTACTCTTAGCGCTTTCTATACACGAATATGCGCACGGATACGCCGCATACAAAATGGGAGATCCGACTGCAAAATATTTCGGCAGATTTACGCTTAATCCCGTAAAGCACCTTGATATCATAGGTACTATATGTATGTTTCTGTTCGGGTTTGGTTGGGCTAAGCCCGTCCCCGTAAATGCAAGAAACTTTAATAACCCAAGAAAAGGCATGGCAATTACAGCCTTGGCAGGACCTGTATCAAACGTGCTGTTATCTTTTTTGGGACTTATACTGTACAATACGACTTATTTGATCATGACGCAAACAAGCATAATTTATAATTCAAGTGAGTTTGTACTTAATATTTTTACCGTACTTCTCGTATTTTTCAGTATGTTCCATTATCTTAACTTGTCACTGGCGATATTCAACCTTATCCCCCTCCCTCCTCTCGACGGCTCGAGAATCGCATTCGTATTATTACCCGACAGACTTTATTTCAATGTTATGAAATATGAGCAGACCATACAGATAATACTTATGGTTTGTTTGTGCTTGGGAATCCTTGATGTGCCGTTGAGGTTCTTAATTACAAATTTGTCAGACGGTATGCAAAAAATAATTAATTTAGTTATAGGACTGTTTATATGACCGAAACAAAACCGAAATATAAGCTTGAGGTATTCGAAGGCCCTCTTGACCTTTTGCTCTCGCTTATAACAAAAAACAAAATCGATATATGCGATATACCGATATCCCTCATACTCGAACAGTATATGGAATACCTGTCCGAGATGGAAAAAATGGATATGGATATCGCAGGGGAGTTTATAACTATGGCATCCGAGCTTATGCTCATAAAAAGCCGTATGCTTTTCCCCAAGACCGATGATGAAGAACAAGAAGACCCCAGAGCTGCGCTTGCTGCCGCCCTTCTTGAATACAAGAGAGCAAAAGAAGCGGCTGTGCTTCTTAACGGTATGTTCTCGGAATTTTCGGGCAGATTTGCTAAGGAAAGCGATACCTTCCCCGTAAGAAAAGACGAACAGCCGACGGATATGGACTCTGAATTGCTTCATAAGGCTTTTGTAAGACTTATAAACAGAAGCAAGCTCTATTCAGCTCCGCCCGAAAAAGTATTCGCCCCCCTTCTCAGAGGAAGAATGGTTTCCGTATCAGAAAAGATACTTTCTATCATAAAAAGACTCAGAGTTAAATCAAAGGACACTTTCGATAACCTTATGCTGTTATGCGAAAACCGTTCCGAGCTTGTTGCGTCATTTATGGCTATTCTTGAGCTTGCAAAGGCAAGAAGGATCGAGCTTGAAGAAAACGATGACGGAGAGCTTTATATTATCTTAAATACACATTCAAACCGAAAGGCAGTTACAGAAAATGCAGAATGAACTTGATATAACAAAAAAACTCGAGATCATTGAAGCCGTGCTATATGCGGCAGGTCATCCCGTTACATACGAAAAGCTTGGCGACGTGCTTGAGGTAACACCGTCCGTTGCAAAGGAGCTCGTTTGTATGTATGAGGAAAAATATAATAACAGCGACCTTCCCCGTGGAATTCAGCTTATCAGATTCGATAAAGCGTGTCAGCTTTGCACAAAGAGCGAATATGAATCTCAGGTAAAGCTTGCGCTTGGCGTTAAGCAAGGCAGAGGCAATCTTTCAAACTCATCGCTTGAGGTTTTGGCTATAATAGCTTACCATCAGCCTGTAACAAGAGCATACATAGATCAGGTAAGAGGACTTGACAGCTCATATTCCGTTGCTTTGCTTATGGAAAAGAATCTGATTGAGAAAAAAGGAAGACTTGACGTTCCCGGAAGACCTTCTCTTTACGGAACGACGCTCGACTTTTTGCGTTGCTTCGGGCTTTCGTCACTCGATCAGCTCCCATCTGTTGAAATGCTGACTTTTGATACCGAAGAAGATAACAAAAACGAAACAGAAAACACTTTAGCTGAAAACGAACAGTAATATTTATTTTTATTTTAAAGTTAGGAGGAGAATAATATGATTTGGCTGATACTGTCAATATTGCTTTTACTTATTATTTTGCTCCTGCATTTAAGAGTAAGACTCGCTATACGATACGAAGACGATCTTTCTGTATCTTTGAAAATATTATGCTTTAACATTCCGCTTTTTCCAAAGGTACAAAAGAAACTGAAGCACAAAGACTACTCTGTAAAAAAGCTTAGGAAAAGGCAGAAAAAATTAGAAAACAAAAAAGCAAAAAAAGAAAAAAAATCAGCAGAAAAACAACAGAAGCCAAAAAAAGAACTGAAAAAAACAATAACGGAATCTTTAGAGCTTATAAAAATCGTGCTCGAATACGTAATGCCGCCGTTTGGAAAGTATTTTAAGCTTGAAATTCTGAAGCTTAAAATAAAAGTAGGCACGTCAGACCCCGCCAAAACTGCCGTAACGTACGGTCTTGTTTCTCAAAGCGTGGCTTATATAATCGAGCTATTATCTAACATAACCAATGTTGACGTAAAAAAACATAACAGCATACA
Source organism: Oscillospiraceae bacterium (assembly GCA_015065045.1). Taxonomy (GTDB): domain Bacteria; phylum Bacillota; class Clostridia; order Oscillospirales; family CAG-272; genus RGIG1995. The sequence continues at coordinate 2,953 of SVRB01000075.1, forward strand.
AGTTTCTGCAGACTTTTTATCTGAGAAAACGGATGCTGATATAAATATTATTTTAAATCTCAAGGTATGGCATTCCATTTCACTTGCGTTTAAATTCTGTATGGGATTTTTGAAAACAAGATCAAAAAACACCACAAAACAAAATTAAGAAAATAAATTCTCGAAAACATAGGAGGATATTATGAATAGCAAACAGAACGATATTATTAAATCAACACTTGACAGCGTTAAGGGTATTGTTGAGGCAAACACAGTTATAGGCGAGCCTATAAGCACTCAGAACGGCATTACAATTATTCCCGTTTCAAAGGTATCTCTCGGCTTTGCATCCGGTGGTCTTGACTACGCTTCAAAGAAAGAACAGACTGCAAAGGATAATAACTTCGGCGGAGGTTCCGGAACCGGTATTTCCGTTACTCCCATGGCTTTCCTTGTAATTAAGCCCGATTCTACGGTTGAACTTCTCAATATGACTGTACCCGACACTGCTATAAACAAGATTGCAACTGTTGGAAATATTATAGAAAAGAGCCCTGATATCTTAGAAAAGATCAAGAACGTTTTTTCAAAAGAAAATAAAGGCGAATAATTTATAATTTAACACGTAATTTTTCGAATATACATTACTCCTAAGGCTAATAAATATATCAGTAGTATATTTAAACAAAATACGGAGTTATGTATTATGAAAAAAATAATTTGTACAACAATATGTTTTATATTGCTGTTTTGTAATATTGCAGTTGATTGTCAGGCAATAAACATATCCGCGCAAAGCGCTATTGTTATGAGCGCCGATAATTCTATTATCGTCTACGAAAAGGATGCGCATACAAGACGCGGTATGGCAAGTACTACCAAAATTATGACAGCGCTTGTTGCTATAGAAAACTGTCCGCTTGACAAAAATATAAAAATTGCAGATGCTGCCATCGGAGTTGAGGGCTCATCAATATATCTTGCTCACGGCGAACAGCTTACTATGGAGCAGTTGCTTTATGCACTTTTACTTCAAAGCGCTAACGATGCCGCAACAGCTATCGCTATTGAGGTAGGCGGAAGTGTGGAAAATTTTGCAATTATGATGAACGAAAAGGCGAAAGCCTTAGGTCTTTGCAACACCAATTTTACAAATCCGCACGGATTGTATGATGATAACCACTATACAACAGCATACGACCTTGCAGTAATTACTGCAAACGCGCTGAAAAATGAAACGTTCAAAAAAATAGTTTCAACAAAAAAAGCCGTTATTCCATCGAATAAAGACAATGGTTCACGCGTTTTGGTAAACCATAACAAATTGCTTAATTCATATGATGGCGCTATCGGAGTAAAAACAGGCTTTACAAAGAAATGCGGAAGATGTCTCGTTTCTGCTGCTGAGAGAAACGGAACGACGATTATTGCAGTAACCCTTAATGCGCCGAGCGACTGGAACGATCACACTTCTATGCTTGATATGGGCTTTGAAAATATTATTACACACAGCCTGGCAAATAAAGAAAGCATTAGCTATAACGTCCCCGTTGTCGGCGGAGATAAATCATACGTTCCCGTTTACAACACCGAAGAACTGAATTACACATGCAAAAAAGAGGGTTCAACGATAACGAGTGAGCTTTTACTCGATAACTTTCTCTTTGCTCCGATAAATGCAGGAGAAAAAGTCGGACAAGTTGTGTTCTATGATAACGGCAAGGAAATAGGAAGAATCGATCTTATCACAAAAGATACGGTAAAACAAATGACAGTTAAGAAAAAAAGATTTATATTTTTTTAGGAGCTATATATAACTATGGAAGAAATTCGTCTTCAAAAATATATATCTACGATCGGAGTTATGAGCAGACGCTCTGCCGAAAAGGAGATAGAATCAGGAAAATTTAAGGTAAACGGCGAAACTGCTTTTCTCGGTCAGAAAATTATCCCCGGTAAAGACCGGGTTACATATAAGGGAAAGTTGCTTGAAGAAAAAATTCCCGAAAGAAAATGCTATATTATATTAAACAAGCCTCGCGGATACGTAACCACCCTCTCCGATGAAAAATCAAGAAAGTGTGTCGCTGAGCTTGTTTCCGACGTAAACACAAGAGTGTACCCCGTAGGTAGACTCGATATGGACTCTGAAGGTCTATTACTCTTTACAAACGACGGTGAGCTCGCGAACAAGCTTACCCACCCAAAACACAATATTCCGAAAATATACCACGTAAGAGTAAAGGGAGAAATTACCCCTGAGCAGTTAAAAAAGCTTGGCTCAAAAATGATAATTGACGATTACGAAATACAACCCGTTCAGTGTGATATTATTACAAGAAAAGAAAACTTCACAGTTATAAGAATGGAGCTTTATGAGGGCCGTAACAGACAGATAAGAAAAATGTGCGAACAGACCGAGCTTGAGGTCGTAAAACTTCAACGCGTTGCAATAGGTAATATTAAGCTCGGAGATTTAGCTCCGGGTAAATGGCGTAATCTTACTAAATCCCAGATCGAATATTTGAAAAAAGTATAGTTTTTTTAAAATAAGGGAGCAGTTTGCTCCCTTATCTTTTGTATATAGACTTTATATTTTCTTTTGTTGTTTTCTAAGCTTATTTACAACCGATATTTACCAAAATATTTATTTCCCAACTCTGCTTGGTAATTTTTGGTAATTATTAACCATATTCGACATATTTTTTTGTAGACTATTTTTAGCCTAAAGGTCTTGCATAAATTGGTAAATTATGGTAATATATATTCGTAGAAAACAGAAAAACGGAAAACGGAGTGTGTGGTAAAAATGGAACAAACAATAAAAATACTGATTGCTGACGAAAATTATGATTTTCGTACAAGCTGTCGCGACAATTTGATTCGACAAGGCTTTAACCAAATTGACCTTGCTACAAACGGCGAGGATGCCGTAAACAAAATTAAGCAAAACAAGCCCGACGTGGTTATTATAGATGCGTGGCTGTCAAAGCTCGACTGTATAAAGGTTATAAACAACGTGCGTAACGCGGACAAGATCCCTGCTTTTATCGTTGTATCCGTTATAAACAATGAAAATATTTTCTTTGAAGCAACGGAAGCCGGAGCGGAATACTGCCTGGTCAAGCCCCTTGACTACTATTCACTTAAGGAACGCATTATAAGAGTTACAAACAAAAACAGACTTTCGGGATTTAATCAAAGCAACGCTAAGCCGACGGACAGCAAAGCGGATATGGAAACCCAAATTACAAAAATCATACATCAGATCGGTGTTCCTGCACACATAAAGGGTTATCAATATTTGAGAACTGCTATTATGATGGCAATAGAAGACAACAATATTATAAACTCGGTTACAAAAATACTCTACCCTTCGGTAGCCGAAAAATACTCCACAACTTCCTCAAGAGTTGAACGTGCAATCAGACACGCAATCGAGGTAGCGTGGGACAGAGGTGATATTGACACACTTACCTCTTATTTCGGATATACCATTCAAAACAACCGAGGCAAGCCCACAAACAGCGAATTTATCGCCATGATTGCCGATAATTTGCGTTTGAAAAATAAATTCTCCTAAATCTATCCCTATTTTATTC
>SVRB01000076.1 GCA_015065045.1 Oscillospiraceae bacterium
TGAAGCTACAGGCGCAAGAGGTCTTGTTGCGTCTTGCGTATATCCCGTAAACGAGGGTATGGAAATTACAATTTCTTCACCCAAGGCTGTTGCCGCAAGAAGAGCATCGGTTGAGCTTTTGCTTTCCAACCACTCTATGAAGTGCCAGCAGTGCGATAAGAACGAATACTGCGAATTGCTCTACGCTGCAAAGGTAACAGGCGCAAGAGAAGATATGTTCCAGGGTTCACAGACAGAAGTAACTGTTGACAGACTTACTTCTTCTATCGTAAGAGACACATCTAAGTGCGTGCTTTGCGGACGTTGTGTTGAAAGATGTAAGAATGCTCACGGAAACGGTGTTCTCGGTTTTGAAAAGAGAGGCTTCAATACAATTGTTGCTCCTGCTGAAAATCGTTCATTCGCTAACTCTCCTTGTATCCTCTGCGGTCAGTGTGTAAGCGTATGTCCTACAGGCGCATTGATGGAAAAGAGCGAAATCGCTTTGGTTGACGAAGCTATGAAGGCAGGAAAGTATGTTGTTGTTCAGACAGCTCCTGCTGTAAGAGCTGCACTCGGCGAAGAATTCGGTATGAAGATCGGTACTGCTGTAACAGGCAAGATGGTTGCCGCTCTCAGAAGACTTGGATTCAAGAAGGTATTTGATACAAACTATGCTGCCGACCTTACAATTATGGAAGAAGCAACAGAGCTTCTCGGCAGAATTAAAAATAACGGAAAGCTCCCCATGATCACATCATGCTCACCCGGTTGGGTAAACTATGCTGAGATCAACTATGGTGAACTTCTCGGACATCTTTCAAGCTGTAAGTCTCCTCACGAAATGTTCGGTGCTATTCTTAAGAGCTACTATGCAGAAGCAAACGGCATTGATCCTAAGGATATGTTCGTAGTTTCTATTATGCCTTGTACTGCTAAGAAGGGCGAAAAGGACAGAGAACAGCTCGTTACAAACGGAATTAAGGACGTTGACGCTGTTCTTACAACAAGAGAACTTGCAAAGCTTATCAAGCGTTCGGGTATCAATTTTGCTAAGCTTCCCGACGAAGAATTTGATAACGACGTTGTAGGCGATTACACAGGCGCAGGCGTTATCTTCGGTGTTACCGGCGGTGTTATGGAAGCGGCTATGAGAACTGCTTACTATGTGCTCACAGGTAAGGAACACGAAGGCGTTAAGTTTGAAGTTGTTCGTGGCTTTGACGGCATTAAGGAAGCTATGCTTGAAGTTAACGGTCAGGAAATTTGGGTTGCAGTTGCTCACGGTATGAAGAATGCTAAGGTTCTTCTCGATGAAATCAGAGATGGAAAGAGCAAATATGCGTTTATCGAAATTATGGGATGCCCCGGCGGTTGTATCGCAGGCGGCGGTCAGCCCTTCGTTAAGCCTCAGTTCCTCCCCAACGAAGATATTGATATCGTTGATACTTACAAGGATAAGCGTGCTGCAGCGCTTTACTCTGAGGATGAAAAGCAGGTTCGCAGACAGAGCCATAATAACCCTCAGATCAAGGCTCTTTATGAAAAGTTCCTCGGCGAGCCCAACTCTCATAAGGCTCACGAATTGCTCCATACAACTTATGCAGCAAGAGAAGCTTTCAGAGACTGAGTTAGTTTCTTTGTAAAAAACAAATAGATTCAAGCGGGTTTGGAGTTTTGCTTCAGACTCGCTTGACTTGTTTTATGTGTAGTGGTATAATTGTTTTGTTTTAATGAATACACAAAAGGAGAAATATAATATGAAGACAGCTGTAATTGAAATGGAAAACGGTGGAAAGATGACTCTCGAGCTTTATCCTGAGACAGCTCCTATCACTGTTGAAAATTTTGAAAAATTGGCAAACGAAGGATTTTACGATGGACTTATATTCCATAGAGTAATCGCAGGATTTATGATTCAGGGCGGAGACCCCGAAGGCACAGGAATGGGCGGCCCCGGATATAGCATTAAGGGTGAATTTGCAATGAACGGTGTGAAGAACGATCTTAAGCATACAAGAGGCGTTATTTCAATGGCAAGATCAATGAACCCCAATTCAGCAGGATCACAGTTCTTTATTATGCATATGGATGCTCCCCATCTTGACGGACAGTACGCTGCATTCGGAAAGATGACAGAGGGATTTGAAACACTCGATGAGATTGCAGAAACAAAGACAGGTTTTGCTGACAGACCTATGTTTGATATGGTTATTAAATCAATCAGAGTGAGCGAATAATAAAAATAAAAATCTCCGCAAAAAGTATGCGGAGATTTTTATTTTTATTCAAAAAGCTCAGGCATATTTTTCAGCATATTTTCAATGAAAATACCGTAGCCCTTGGTAGGATCGTTTACCAAAACATGTGTGACAGCGCCGACGAGCTTGCCGTTCTGAATGATGGGAGAACCACTCATTCCCTGAACGATGCCGCCTGTTGTGTCCAACAACCGTTTGTCAGTAATTTTGATCACAAAGTTTTTTTGTTCGTCATTTTTGTTTCCGATCTTGATAATTTCGATCGAATATTTGTCAAGCTTATCGTTTACCGTGCAATATATCTCGGCTTTACCCGTTTTTAATTCATCTTTTAACCCGATTTTAAGAGGTTCGGAATGGGAAGTGTCAAGTTTTTCTGACAACATTCCGTAAACACCGCACGTTATATTACCAATAAGGGAGCCGATTTTGCCTGGGATAAACGTTCCTTTTAATTCTCCGGGATTGCCTGCAACACCTTTATTTATGCCGTTGATCGTAACGTCGACGACAGTGCCTTTGCGAAGTGGCATAATGTCACCCGTATCAACGTCGCATATTCCGTGTCCAAGTCCTGCAAAGGAGTTGTTTTTAGGAGATATAAAGGTTACAGTACCGATACCCGCAGTGCTGTCGCGAATCCATATTCCCGCTTTATACATATTGTCTGCTTTTGAGAAAACAGGTGATATATAAATAGGAATTTCTTTGCCGTCGCGTTTGACTGTCAATTCAAGCTTGTTTCCCCCGCTTTGCTCAAAGGCGGAGGATACTTCGTCTGTTGTGTTAACTGCTTTTCCGTTTATTGAAACAATGATATCTCCTATTTTAAGACCGCTGTCTGTGGCAGGTGTTTTCTTGCCCGAGTCCGTTTCAACTCCCGATATGCCCACCACAATAACACCGTCTGTATAAAGCTTTACACCAAACGGCATACCGCCCGGGTAGAGAGTTATATCGGTAAACATATCAACATTTACTTTTTTTAACGGAAGAATACCAAACATTTTTGTGTTTGCGGACAGCGAGACGTAAAACGGATTTGAAGAATCCCCTTGAGATACTCTTGAGTTTACGGGGACCGACTCGATGCTTGTGGAAATAAACGGTAAATTTATTTGCTGTAAATTTACGCTACCAGTACTGTCGGAAAAAACCGAGATGCTTTCGGGGATGATATAGTCAAGAACTCCAAGTATGGCGATACCGATAAGCATCATAACAAAAATGATACGAAAAGCAATTTTGAGTTTTGCGTTTTGCATTTGAGTATCCTTTTTTTATTTTATAAATTCTGCTCGTAACGTCACTTGCTTTTTGGTCTATGTCTATGATGTGTTTTTAGAGTTCTGTTTATGTGATGAAAAAAATAGTTTTGTTGTATAAATTTTTTTAAAAAATTTGTATATAATATAGAATTAACAAGTGGATACTTGAAAGTGGCTTTGAAATATGTTATACTAAAGCGTAATAAACTTGGTATAGAAGGTTTATTAAAAAGAGGGTAGTATAATGTCAAAAAATTATGATGATTACAAACCGATAAATCCCGCTCCTCCGAGAAAAAGACGTAATCCTTTGCTCGCGTGGGTGCAGTATGCGATTATTATTTTGCTTATTTTGTCGTTAGTGTTGTCGGGTACGTATTTTATCGTGTCTCATATGAACGAATCAGGCGGAAGACCGCCGCTTGATAATCCCGTTTTAGACACCAATAAAAATAATGATACGACTAAGGACGATTCACAAACTGAGCCTGACAATCAACCTGTTACGCCTCCCGAGGATGCTATAAAATACGTTGAGATAGACGTGTCGAAAGCAGAGATCAACAAGGGAAGTCTTATACTTGTAAACGGTGATCACAGAGTGGTTTATCCCGCTGCAGGTGAGCTTGCCAGATTTGATGGAAATAAATCAAATACTTATGTTATGAGTATGAACGGTATGTTGGTAAACGTTATTGCTCTCAGTCCTATCAACAATTTGTTTGATGCTTTTTCTGCAGCGACAGGAAAGAATAACGTTACGATATGGACGTCGTACAGAGATGCTGCAAGACAGGCGGCAGTTTACGATGCTTACGTTAACGGAAATGATGACCCGACAGCAAGAGCAGGCTCGAGTGACCATAATACAGGTCTCGGTATAGTGCTTGTAGTTCAGGTTAACGGAGTATGGAAGAGCGTTAAGGAATGCGGTGCTGAGTATTCGTGGCTTATTGAAAACGCGCACAAATACGGCTTTATTGAACGCCATCCCGATGATAAGATTGACATAACGGGTCTTGATTATTCACAGAGGTATTATATAAGATACGTCGGTGTTGCTCACTCAGAGTATATGAAGAAGAATAATCTTTGCCTTGAGGAATATATAAACGTTTTGAAGGGCTATCCGCACGGAACGAATCTGGAATTTACAACCGATGACGGAACAGAGTATTCGATATACTATGTAAACGGAATGGTCGAGGGAGATACGGTTAAAGTTCCCGTTCCCGAAGGTAAGGAATATAGTATTTCCGGAAACAACGTAGACGGATTTGTCGTAAGCTTTAAGAAATAATTTTTTAAATTAAATATACAAGGAGAAAAAACAATGAAAAAGACATTAAGTTTGCTTTTGGCAGTTATCATGCTTTTTACAACAATTTGTATGGCCTCTTGCTCAAAGAAAACTCCCGAAGAGCCTGTTGATACAAGTGAACAGCAGGAAACAAACGATAACGGCGGCAATACAACAGATACCGAAGCGGTAACCGGAGATGCAGCAAATCTTCCCGATTCTACCTTCGATAAGCCCGTAGCTTCCGATAAGCAGGCAGCTGCAATGGTTACTGTTAGCAGTATTGCTTCTCAGTACAAGGTAAGCGATAAGAACGGCGTTACATTCAATCCGTTGACATGCCCCTATTTTGAAATTACAGGTTTCCCTTATCTTGAACAGAATAAGTCACTTTACAGATTGCTTCTTTCTGACAAGAGCAAGTACCCCTCCGGTGTTGCAAGCCATGCTGACCGTACAGCAGGTGGTAGAATCAGATTCAGAACAGACTCTGACTCTATGACTATTACTGTAAAGCTCGGCACAACTCCCACAATGTCACATATGACAGTATTGGGTATCGCTGGTATAGATATTTATAAAGGTACAGGTTCAGATAAGACTTGGGTTAAGGCTATCTATCCTAAGGATGGCTTGACAAGATATACACAGACAATCCAGTTGTCAGGTCAAGCAACAGACTATACATTGGTTCTTCCTTTGTTTGCAGGAGTTGAGTCTATCACTATTGCTGTAGATAAGGATGCTCAGATCGGAACACCCACACCCTACAAGTATGAAAAGCCCGTAGTATTCTATGGTTCATCAATTGTAAACGGTTGTTCAGCATCTCGTCCCGGAACAAGCTATCCCGAAGTTGTTACACGTATGCTCGATGCAAACCTTGTAAACCTTGGCTTTAACGGAGCTGCTAAGGGTGAACAGGTTATTGCACAATATATAGCAGGACTTGAAATGTCAGCGTTCGTGCTTGACTATGACTATAACGCTGATAATGCTCAGGATCTTCTCAGTACACACTATGATTTCTATAAGACAGTTCGTAATGCTCATCCCGATATTCCGATCATTATTATGACAAAGAATAACGTTGCGATATCTGATAACGATGACAACGCTTTGCGCAGAAGAGCTATTAAGAACACATACAACAAAGCTATTGAGGAAGGAGATAAAAACGTATACTATATTGACGGTAGATACGTATTCCCTGAAATTGCAAGAGATCTTTGCACAGTTGACGGAACACATCCCTCTGACCTTGGTATGTATTACATGGCTCAGGCTTTGTATCCTGTATTGAAGGCAGCTCTCGAAAAATAATTAGAGAAAATAAAAAACTCTTGTTTGAAAAAACAAGAGTTTTTATTTTTTGAAAATAATAAATTCTAATCATGTAGATAGCGGATTTATTTGTCCGTTTTAAAAGTTTTTGCGGTGTCAAGAGGGGCTTTTTTCAAAAAGCCCCTTTTGTCAAGGGTTCGGGAGCGAAGCTCCTGACATTCCGTGCCTTTTAGGCTCTCCACTCGGGAGAGCTGTCAAAGATGTATTATTTTGTGAAATAATATTATCTTTTCTTTTTTTACGTTACTTTCTTGCGTGCCAAGAAAGTAACCAAAGAAGGCATATGGGGGTGAGGGTTTCGATTCCCCCACCCCCATAACCCCCTACCCCTAAAACGACCGAGG
>SVRB01000077.1 GCA_015065045.1 Oscillospiraceae bacterium
AAAGCTTGATTTGTTAAGCATAATATAGCTGTTGCCCCATTAGCTCAGATGGTAGAGCACTTGACTTTTAATCAAGGTGTCCGGAGTTCGACTCTCCGATGGAGCACCACAAAAAAGACCCGAAATAACGGCTAATATAGCTGTTTTCGGGTCTTTTTGTTTTTTTGCACAATCATTTTGTGTTTTGAGTTGGGTGTCAATAGGGTATCAATAAAATACAACTTAACTTATAAACAGTCGGTTATTTTACGTAAATCTTCATAATTAACATCCTGATAATACTGTAATTGTCTTACGTCAGTGTGGCCGATAAGCTGCAGTTTATCTTTGTCTGGTGCAGGAATATTTTTCATCAGAGTCGCAAAAGTGTGCCTGCAACAGTGTGGTGTTAATTTGTGATCATCTTCTTTTTGGATTCCTAAAGCCTCGAGGGTTGTGTAGAATATTTTTCTGTATTTTTTGTAGCTCAGTCGTTCTCCGCGTATACCAAATATGTATCCGCCGTTGCTTTGGACTATTAAAGTGTTTACGTATGGCAGAATTTTTGGTGATACAGTTACAGTGCGGTTCTTCCCTGCCTCAGTCTTAATTCCGCCAACAAACGCCCTCTCCGCCTCGTTGTAGTCCTCTTCCTTGAGCTGAAGGAAGGCTGTAGGACGAAAACCTAAATAACAATGACAGTATATATACTCGGCATAAGGGATGATCCCTATGCCTTTTTTTATTTTCTCGAGCTGTTGCACAGTAAAACCGTGCTTGTCCGGAGTCTTGCCTTGGCCGCACTTCAAGAATGTTGCAAGATTAAGATTGTCAGGAACGTATCCTCTTGGAATTGCCCACTTGTAAACGAGATTAAGTGCAACCTTAGCGTTTTGTTTGGTTCTAATTCCTTTTTCGGTGTTATCGAGACACTGTTGAAGCTCGTCTATGTCTTGGTTTTCAAGGGCAATATACCAGCAGTCTTCAAACAGCTTAAAGCCGGCACGGTAACAGTCCATCGTTTGAACAGAAGCTTTGTGAGACGGAAGCCATTTATCATACGCAGCCTTCAGCGTCAAAGAGGGTTGCTCTTCTTTTCGATTTTTTAATATTGGTATGTATGCAAGAGCTTCGGCTCTTGTCTTAAAACCGGATTTTGTCCGACGAATAGGTTTAGACAAATCTTCGTCTTTGTATCCGACAACGGCAATTGCTTTGTAATTATTTGTGCCAATCTTAACGGCGCAACCTTGGCCGTTACCTCTGCGTTTTACGCCTTGTTTCATAGTTCCTTCTTTCTTATCTCAAAATCTCAGCGAACACTAAAAATTATTCATTGTTTATATTTTCTTTTTCGATTTCGCTCATATATCCCGCGGTAATAATACCTGAAGGCAATGCAACAATTGCAATCCCGAAAACAGATGAAAACATTGTTACTATTCGCCCTATCGTAGTTACAGGATAAATATCACCATATCCCATAGTAGTCAAAGACACTGTTGCCCAATACACCGCGTCAAAATAATTATTAAAAGAATCTGGTTCAACATTAATTATTATGAGAGCTGATACCAAAATATAAACTATTGCTAAACTTCCGACTGCGGCGAGAGGTGCTTTAGATTTTTTGAAAACTGAAGCAATAATCTGAATGCTTTTTGAATAACGAGCTGCTTTGAATACGCGTAATACTCTTAGAGCTCGAATCATCCTCATTAACCGTAATATCCTAAAGCCTTTGTTGAAGGCTGAAATGGATGGAAAGATTGATATTAAATCAATAATTGCCATAAACGAGAACGGATAGCGGATAAAAGAAAGGGCGTTGTGATTGTCATACTTAAAGTCTGCAGTTATGAAACGAAGAAAGTAGTCTATAATGAAAATTGAAACACACACTTTATCAACAATACGGAATAATAGATAATCAGTTTTAAACGCTAAAGGAATCAAGCTTGCAACAATCGTAATGATCATAAAAATATCATATAATTTGCTAACTAAGTTTTTTTCGCTTGACACTTCTATAATATCATAAATTTTCTTTCTCATTATGTTATCCTCAGTTGGCATCTTTATCTAACGTCGCTTTGAAAAGCTATAGCCTTACCGAGAATGCGAATCTGTTCCAGCTCGGCTCCTACATAAACCAGTGGTTCATATTTAGGATTTTCCGGATTGAGTATAAGCTTCTCTGTCTCCGGATAGTAATACACACGTTTCAGCGTTGCTTCATCTCCGATAATAACAGCTGCAATTTCGCCGTTGTTGACTATGGGCTGTTTCTTTATAAAAACAATATCACCATCCAGTATCCTCGCATTGATCATACTGTCTCCTTTTGCCTTCAGACAAAAGTCGGCTTTTATATTCGTTCCGGCTTCAGTGTATGATTCTCTATCCTCATCAGCAAAAATAGGTTGTCCGCATGCTATTTCGCCAAGCATGGGGATTTTTTTTCGTTCTATTGGTAATATTCCGTATTGTTCATACAAGATATTCGAGTGAGTAATATCATCACGCCCAAGAATATAGTCAACTGAAACCCCAAAATAATCTGCAATTTTCTGAAGAGAGTAATTATCGGCTTCATATTTTCCTTGTTCCCAATACGATAGAGTGTTTTGTGCGACTCCTATAGCTTTCGCCAGAGTTGCTTGAGTTACTTTCATTTTGCTTCTTAATTCTTTTATTCTGTTTCTCATTTTTTATCCACCTCATAATCAATTATATTGATAATATCAAGAATATCAATATTTTATCAAAAAAATTGATAAAATCTATTGACAAATCAAGAAACTTGATATATATTGTTATCAAGAAACCTGATAAACGAGGAGGTGTGTATATGAAGGAAAACCTTATTCGCGCAAGAAATAAAGCGGGGCTAACACAAAAACAAATTGCTGAAAGCCTTGGGATAGGTCAATCCACTGTTGCTATGTGGGAAACCGGGGAAAGTACGCCGAGAAGTACAATGTTGCCGTTGATTGCAAAAGTATATAACTGTTCGCTTACTGATTTGTTTGAAGAAAAAAATGTGAGAAGGGACGATGCTGATGGAAAGAACGAATAGTGGAATTATGGAGTTGTCTTTAAACTCAACTGAGAAAAGGATGCTTGAGAACAATGTGTTTGTTCTCAAGGGGATTTTGAAGCTTCACGAAAAAACGGTATCGGGCGTACTTTCTCCCGATATGGACTTCGCACCATATGACCCGTATAAAAATGCGCTCGAAAAGAGCATCGAGCTTCATGAAAAAGCATTAGAGAGTATTAACCTTGCAGAAGCAAGAGAGAAAATTGAGAAGAAGCTCAACAACACGCAAAGACCTAATATCGGAACCGACTGTTTAGAAGATAAAATGTACACCCCTGAAGATATTGCCCAAATGTTGGGATACAAAAAAGGAACAGTGTGGGGATGGATTCGCAGAGGAGACTTAAAAGCGCACGCTATAGGAAAGAAATATCTTATATCCCGTAAGCAGCTCGAAAAGTTCTTATCTAAACGAGAGGTGGATAGTGATGAGTAATTTTAATTTCAATAAAGTGATCTTAGGCGGAAGGCTGACTGACGACGCAGAACTTAAGACCACTCCCGCAGGTGTTTTGGTTACTTCGTTTTCTATTGCAGTCAACCGCCGAGGAAGCAAAAATAACGAAACAGATTTTATCGAGTGCAGCGCATGGAACAAGACTGCAGAGCTTATAACTAAATATTTCCAAAAAGGAAGCTCTATCTGTATTGTTGGTTCTCTGCAGAGGCGGTCATGGACGGACCGACGGGGAAACAAACATTATGTAACCAATGTTGTTGTCGACGAGGTGTATTTTGTTGACAGCAAGAGAGACGGCACGCTTCCTGACACTCTGATTGACAATGAACAAATTGAGCAGGCGGCAGCACGAGCCGTTGCAAATTTTGATGATTCAGAATTCGAAAATATGACATCGAATCAGGATCTACCTTTCTAAAGGTGGTGTAAGAATGACAGGGGAAGATTTAAAAGAAGCTTTGCTATCCGGGATCCCCGTGATCTATAACGACATCGTAAACGGTGACATTGAATGTAAATGTGTATGCGCAATCGTTTATACAAACAACAACGGAAAAATAAGATGTTCTGCAGAACTGTTGGATAACAATCTTAAAGGGCATTATTCCTGTTCTCCAGAACGAATACGATTCATAGAAGAGAAATAAGAGGTAAACCATGGCGGACAAGACTTCGTTTATAAAACTGGACCGTAACATCTTACGGTGGCGGTGGTATAAAGACGCCAACGTCTTCAGAATCTTTATCTATCTGCTCATAACCGCAGCATATAAAGATACGGAAATAAACGGAATAACACTTCGAAGAGGGCAGTGTCTTACTACATACAAAGAGTTGGCAACCATTAACAGCCTTAGTCTTAAGGCAGTCCGAACTGCAATTTCAAAGTTAATTGATACCGGTGAAATTTCGCTTAAAAGGCTGTCGAAGGGAGTGATTATTACTATTACGAGCTTTGAGTTCTACCAAGGACATTATAATTTAGCGTTTTTTGTTGACATGAGAAATGAGGGCAATCACTTTGACGAAAAAGGGCAATCATTTTTTAAAAAAAGGGCATTCACAAAAACACCCGAAAAACCGCTTGATTCCTTACAAGATTTGGAGTTACAACAGGTGGTAGGGGCATTCACTTTTGATAAAAAGGGCAATCACTTTGACGAAAAAGGGCAATCAAAAGAAGAAAGTAAACAAAGAAGAAATATAATGAATAGTTATTATTACTGTAATAATAAGAATATATATAATAATTCTACTATCGCGCCCGCGTCCGCACGTGCACGCGCGTGTGCGCGTGAGGCGGAGGAAGTAGTAGCGTTGTATAACACTATTTGTATAGGTTTTTCGCGGATCAACTCTCTTTCTGATCGCAGGGAACAAGATATTAAAGAAAGGCTTGAAAAATACAGTCTTGATCAATTTAAAGAAATGTTTTTGAAAGCGGAATCAAGCTCGTATTTAAAGGGAAAGAACGCGCGAAAGTGGAAAGCAACATTTGACTGGTTGATTGAGGATGAAAATTTTGCGAAAGTTCTCGACGGCAACTATGATGATCCGCCGGAAGATACAAGGAACAGCTCTTTTACCTCTGAAGAGTTTTTTGAGGCTGCACTTGCGAAATCTTATAAAAATATTGGAGGAATAAAATGAACAATCTTTTATACATAACAGGAATAATCTGCGTACTGGCTGTTTCGATTATATTCACGGCAACAGCATTATCGGAGCCGGTTGCGGTGGCACAGACAAACCAAGATAGTTTTAAACAAACATATACGGTGAAAGAGTTTATTACCGTCTCTGACGGCGATAGCGTAAGCACAGAGAGCGAAACAAACTTCGAGACGGGTACAAACCCATCCAAGTCTGAAAATGCCACAGAAACCATTTTTACGCCTTCTGCAATAAAGCAATATTACAACATTCCTCTAGCGGAAGAATTGCAGGATGTTATTTTTTCCGAGTGCGAGAAATATAGTATCTCTCCCTCGATAGTCATAGCAATGATCGAGAGGGAGAGCCAGTTTGACAGATACGCCATAGGTGATGATGGCAGGTCATTCGGTCTTATGCAGATACAAGCCAAAAGCCATATAGACAGAATGATAGCCTTAGATTGTACAGATATATTTGACCCTATCAAAAATATAAAGGTAGGTATTCATTATCTTGCAGAAATGCAGAACAGATACGGAGATATAACAAAAGCGCTTGTTGCTTACAATAGTGGGAGCTATGACGGAACGATAACAAACTATGCCACGGCGGTTATGTCTCGCGCAAATACAATTGAAAAAATGAGGTGCGAAAATGGCTAAAAAGATTATAAACAAAAGGTGTCCTTTACAAAAAGAGTGTGCAAGAACGTGTTCACACATTGGCGGGGAGTTGAACTGTGATTACTACAAGAATAACGGGTACGGAGAGAACGGTATTCCCGATCAGGAAGAGATACGTCGAGCGCTTGAAGAAAACGCCGAAAAACTGTTGTTTGAAGATGAGATTGCAGCTGTAGTTTTACCAGAAGATGAAAACAAACTCGTATATCTTTCCCTTGAAGATCTTTATCCTCACCCGGACAACCCCCGTAAAGAATTGGGTGATATCTCTGAACTTGCAGAAAGCATAAAAGCAAAGGGGATTATGCAGAACCTTACTGTTGTTTCTCGAGAAGAGGGAGGTTATACGGTAATTATCGGACACAGACGTACGGCCGCTGCCAAAGCTGCAGGTCTTTCATCGGCACCGTGTATCATAGCCGATATGACTCCTGCAGAACAGGTGCAGACAATGTTGCTTGAAAATATGCAACGTTCTGATCTTACTGTTTATGAACAGGCGCAAGGTTTCCAAATGATGATGGATTTGGGTGATACGGTCGACGGAATTGCCGAAAAGACAGGTTTTTCAAAAAAGACAGTCAGAAGACGTTTGAAAATGGCCGAGCTT
>SVRB01000078.1 GCA_015065045.1 Oscillospiraceae bacterium
AACCGTGACTGGCATAATAATCCCGATACGGAAAAAGAAAATATAAAGAAGCTTCGCGATATAACCTACGAAGAAGCCGAAGAACAGATGAAGAAGGGTAATCCCTTTGTACTTCGTATTCTTTCCGACGGCGACCCCGATAAGAAGACTCCGTTTGCCGATCTTATAAAGGGTAAGCTCGAAGTTCCCGAAAACGACGAGGACTTTGTTCTCCTTAAGAGTGACGGTATTCCGACTTATCACTTTGCTCACGCTGTTGACGATCACCTTATGGGAACGACACACGTTATCAGAGGTGAAGAGTGGTTGCCGAGCTTGGCAAAGCATATTCAGCTTTTCAGATATCTTAATTTTAAGACTCCGAAATATATGCACATAGCTCAGCTTATGAAGATGGAAGGCAACTCAAAGAAGAAGCTTTCAAAGAGAGATAACGGCGCTGCAGTTTCCGATTACAGAGAAAACGGCTATCCGCCCGTAAGTGTAAACGAATACGTAATGACTCTTCTTAACTCAAACTTTGAAGAATGGCG
This sequence comes from Oscillospiraceae bacterium, assembly GCA_015065045.1. Taxonomy (GTDB): domain Bacteria; phylum Bacillota; class Clostridia; order Oscillospirales; family CAG-272; genus RGIG1995. The sequence continues at coordinate 534 of SVRB01000078.1, forward strand.
TATGGCAAACCCCGAGAAAGCTTATACAGAATTCCCCTTCTCGATAAAGAAGATGAGTACGTCAGGTGCTTTGTTTGACTTCGATAAGCTTAACGACGTAAGTAAGAACGCTATTTCAAGAATGACAGCCGATGAAGTTTACGCAGGCGTATTTGAATGGGCAAGTGAATACGATAAGGATTTCGCGGAATTGCTTTCAAGTGATGCTGAATATGCAAAGAGAATTCTTGCGATCGGACGTTCGGGCAAGAAGCCGAGAAAGGATTTTGCTGTATGGAAGGACGTTAAGCCCTATATGTCATACTTCTACGACGGCTTGTTTGAAAAAGAGGCTGAAATCGACGAAAAGTTTGACAAAGCAGACGTTAAGGCAGTATTTGAAAAGTTTGCTGAGGTATACGACGAAAACGATGATAACAACGCTTGGTTTGAAAAGATAAAGAATATAAGCGAAAGCCTCGGATACACTTCCGATATGAAGGCTTATAAGCAGAATCCCGACGGATTTAAGGGTAACGTTGGAGACGTCAGCGGATTTATAAGAATTGCAATTACGGGCAGAGTAAATTCTCCCGACCTTCACGAAATAATGAGAATACTTGGAAAAGAAAGAGTACTCGACCGTTTGAATAAAGCGGCAGAAGCGCTTTGAGGAACATAATATGGAAGAAATTACAAATGGTAACTTTATTGAGGAAATAATTGAAAACGATCTGAGCGAGGGTGTTTATACCCACGTTCATACACGTTTTCCGCCCGAGCCTAACGGATATTTGCACATCGGAAGCGCAAAGGCTATATGGATAAACAATTCTGCGGCAAAAAAATTCGGCGGAAAGTTTAATCTTCGTTATGATGACACTAACCCTGCAAAAGAAGATAACGAATACGTTGTGTCAATACTTGAAGACTTGAAATGGCTCGGAGCAGACCCCACAGGCGGAATTTTCTACGGCTCTGACTATTTTGACAAGTGCTACGAATTTGCAGTAAAGCTTATAAAAGAGGGCAAGGCGTACGTTTGCGACCTTACTGCAGACGAAATGCGTGAATACAGAGGAACTCTGACCACACCCGGAAAGGACAGCCCTTACCGCAACAGAACTCCCGAGGAAAACCTTGATTTGTTCGAAAGAATGAAGAACGGTGAATTTGCTGACGGAACAAGAACCTTGCGCGCAAAGATCGATATGGCGTCTCCCAATATGAATATGAGAGACCCCGCTATATACCGTATCGTTCATACAAGCCATCACAGACAGGGCGATAAATGGTGCATTTACCCCTTGTATGACTATGCCCATCCTATTCAGGACGCATTGGAAGGCATAACACATTCACTTTGTTCGATCGAGTTTGAAAACCACAGACCCCTTTATGAGTGGGTTATTGATAATATCGGCTTTGAACAGAAGCCCAAGCAGAGAGAGTTTGCAAGACTTAACGTAACTTATACAGTTATGAGTAAGAGATATTTAAGAAAACTCGTTGAAACAGGTCTTGTAGACGGTTGGGATGACCCCCGAATGCCCACTATCTGCGGTCTCAGAAGAAGAGGCTTTTCTCCCTCGTCTATTCTTGAATTTGTAAAGAGAGCAGGGGTTGCAAAGGCTTACAGCCTTGTTGATATCGAGCTTCTTGAGTATTGCTTAAGAGAAGAGCTCAATATGTCAGCGCAGAGAAGAATTTGCGTTACAGAGCCCGTTAAGGTAGTAATTACAAACTACCCCGAGGATAAGGTTGAATATTTTGACCTTCCGAATAACCCCAACGATGAAAACGCAGGAACAAGAAAAGTGCCCTTTACAAGAGAGCTTTATATAGAAAAGAGCGACTTTGCAGAGGTTCCGCCTCCGAAATTCTTCCGTATGAAGCCTGACGGTGAGGTCAGACTTATGGGCGGTTATATCGTAAAATGTAACGAAATAATCAAGGATGAAAACGGAGAAATCGTTGAAATCAGATGTACAGCAGACCTTGAAACAGGAAACGGCAATCCCGTTGACGGAAGAAAGATAAAGGGAACTATCCATTGGGTTTCCGCAAAATATGCTTTCGATACAGAGATCATGCTTTACGACAGATTGTTTACCGAGGCTGATATGAATAATATGCCCGAGGATAAGACTTACGACGACTATCTCAATCCCGATTCAGTTAAGAAGCTTACAGGCTGTAAGGCAGAAATGTCGCTTAAGGATGCAAAAGAGGGCGATAAGTTCCAGTTTGTACGTATGGGATATTATACTCTCGATTCAAAGCACGAGAATACTTTTAACAGAATAGTATCCTTGAAAGACAGCTACAAGGTAAAGAACTAAAGAAAAAATAAAGGAGATTACTTGTATGAAAGATTACAGATTTGATACAAAATGCGTTCAGGGTGTATACGAGCCCAAGAACGGTGAACCTAGAGTTATTCCGATAATTCAGAGCACAACTTATAAATATGAATCAAGTGAACAGATGGGTAAGCTTTTTGACCTTGAGGAAACAGGCTATTTCTATACTCGTCTTGCAAACCCGACCTGCGACTATACAGCGGCAAAGATAGCAGAGCTTGAAGGCGGTGTGGGTGCAGTTTTAACAGCATCAGGACAGGCAGCTTCGTTCTATTCTGTATTCAATATCTGCCGTGCGGGTGACCACCTTATCAGCGCGGCGGCAATATACGGCGGAACCTTCAATTTGTTTGACGTAACACTTCGTCAGATGGGAATTGACGTTACTTTCGTATCTCCCGAAGCAACAGAAGAAGAGCTTATGGCGGCATTTAAGCCTAATACTAAGGCTGTTTTTGCAGAAAGCTTGTCAAACCCCTCACTCGTTGTACTCGATATAGAAAAGTTTGCAAAATGCGCTCACGCAAACGGTGTTCCGCTTATTATAGACAATACGTTCCCGACACCCGTAAACTGCCGTCCCTTTGAACACGGTGCCGATATTGTTGTTCATTCTACAACAAAGTATCTTGACGGACACGCAGTTGCTCTCGGCGGTGTTGTAGTTGACAGCGGTAAATTTGACTGGATGGCAAATGCGGAAAAATTCCCCGGTCTTACACAGCCCGATGAATCATATCACGGTATGGTTTACGCAAAAGACTGCGGAAATGCTGCTTATATAACAAAGATCACAACACACCTTATGAGAGACTTGGGTTCAATGCAGTCACCTAACAATGCGTTCTTACTTAACCTCGGTCTTGAAACCGTATTTTTGCGCGTAAGACGTCATTGCGAAAATGCGCTTGCTGTTGCGAAGTATCTTGAAAAACACGATAAGATTACATGGATAAACTACCCCGGACTCGAAAGCTCAAAATACTATGACTTGGCTCAGAAGTATATGAAGAGTGGTACTTGCGGTGTAATTTCGTTCGGTATTAAGGGCGGAAGAGAAGCGGCAACAAAGTTTATGGATAGCTTGAAGCTTGCGGCTATAGTTACTCACGTTGCAGATGCAAGAACTTGCGTTCTTCATCCTGCAAGTACAACTCACCGTCAGCTTTCCGATAAACAGCTCGAGGAAGCAGGAGTAGGCTCAGACCTTATCAGATTCTCTGTAGGTATCGAAGATGCCGCAGACATAATCGCAGACCTCGAACAAGCATTGGCTCAGGCATAAATAAAAGATAATATAAAAAGGTCTTACCATATTCGGTAAGACCTTTTTTGCGTATAGACCAACTCATCCCTCGCCGCCGCTTCGCTACCTCGTCAGATGGAGCTAAAGGAGTTAGTTTTTTATCAGACAAACGAACTCATCCGTCGTGCCGCATTATGTAATAATGCAAAATTAAACATATTGGCGGCACGCCACCTTCTCTCACCAGAGAAGGTTCAAAATCTGTGCGTTCTTTTCGTGAATATTTAATTTTATTGTATGATGTGTTTTATGAAACAAATGGCAAAGGTTACACTCTGCGCCTTCTCTGGTGAGAGAAGGTGGCACACCGCACACAGATATTGTTTTATATTAAAATCAAATGCGGTGTGACGGATGAGTTCGTCTATTACACATAAACTTAAATTTAATACAATAAAAGGAAAATATTTGAAAAATACCGTGAGTTTTTCAGTTTTGTATCGTATAATAGGTGAACAGATCAGAAAATGACTTTAGAAAGGGGAGTGGACAGTATGGATAACGGTGCAAGTAGCTACCGCCGTTTTCTTGAGGGAGATGACAGCAGCTTTGTTGAGATAATAAGAGATTACAAAGACGGCTTGATCTTATACCTGAATGGGATCACGTGCAATATACATACAGCGGAGGAAGCCGCCGAGGAAACGTTCTATAAGCTTGTTGTAAAGAAACCGAAATACACGCCGAAGGCATCATTTAAGACTTGGCTTTACACAATCGGAAGAAATACAGCTTTAGATTATATGAGAAAAAACTCAAAAAAGAATGACGTTTCCTTATATGAATGTAGTTCCTTTCTAAAGGATGAGGTTGATCTTGAAAGGTCCTATATAAAGGAAGAAAGAAAAATAATTTTACACAGGGCTTTAAACAAACTAAAGACTGAACACCGTCAGGTGCTATGGTTATTGTATTTTGAAAATTTCACATCAAAGGAATGCGCCGGAATTATGGCAAAGAGCGCTCATTCAATAGAGGCTATTGCATACAGGGCAAAGATGGCGCTAAAAAAACAATTAGAAAGTGAGGATTTTGTTTATGAAGAGCTATGAAGAAATGGCAGAAGATATATTTAGACGCAGAGATGAATACTTAGAAAAGAAAAGAAAAACAAGAAAAATAATTTTTAGCGGACTGTCTCCCGCCGTATGCGGTTGTTTGGTTATTGCTATGACGATGGGATTCTTTGTTAAAGCTGACAATAACACAGAACCGCAGAATACAGACGAAATCGCCACACAGACACAAATTGAAGAAAAAGATGATAAACTCAGCATACTTGAAAACGAGGATATTATATGGGCTGATGTAAAATCAATGGAAGAAAGTGATGTTAGAGGAGGGTCTAATAAATACGGAGTATCAATTATGGGAGAATTAAATGAAATAATTGATGATTTGGATGAAGACCAGTTGATTATGGTATGTGCTTCAGGTGGAGCGTGGGATGGACAACTAGATAAGTTCAATACTATTCTTTCCAGCATTTATTACAAAGTTGATTCTGGGGAAGTTCATAAGTTTGAAGATGAAATGTATTACTATATGTATACTACTCTTTGGGAATTACGTAATAAGGGAATGTCGTGGAATGAGATAATCAAGTCAGAACAGGGTATTGATTATTTTTATGAACTATATAATGCTGAGTACGGCAGAGTAAATATGTATAGATTAGAAGCTAAAGCTTTAGAAAAATACCATTTAGATGAGTGTGCAGAATTAGAATCTTTGGGCTTTAATATAATATATGATGGAACTGATGTTGAATGGGGAACATTTTTTAGATTTAGGGGGATGAGAAGTTCATGTGTTGTTTTGACTACACCGAGACAGTTAAAGGAGCTTGGTAAAACAGAAAGCTCCTATAGATATAATTTTACATTGGCACCTAAGGATCCTGTTATAGCATATAAACATATGTTTTTTAATATGGTTTATCAGAATATGCCATCAAGGGGATTTGTTAATGGGTATAATGGAAATGTAGATGAGTTTTATGAATTGGTGTTGAAAGAGAGAGAAGCTAAAGGCGAATAAACAAAAAGCTTCCCCGTGAAAAGCGGGGAGGCTTTTATCTGTTATATACGATGTTTTTTAGTGATTTATAGAACAATTCAAGCTCGGATAGGTTGTTAAAGCAAGAGAATGATGCTCTGACGGCGCCGTCGGTTGTCTTAAGCTTTTTGTGAGCTAAGGGAGCGCAGTG
>SVRB01000079.1 GCA_015065045.1 Oscillospiraceae bacterium
GGCAGTTATACAAAGCCGGACAGATCAATTTGTTTTTTGTAGAAATTACTCTATCAAACTCACCTTCGGGTCTCTCTGCGCCTATATACGATATATATTCACCGTCTACTGCCACGTAACAATCTCCATATCCCAAAACAGCGGTCTTTTCAAATAAATATCTCATATATTTTTACATCCTATTCTTATACGATCAACCCAAAAACTCGTGATAAACGGATTTTTCAGGCAAATATTCAGCGCTGATATTAAAAAATCCGCTGATCTTACTCAAAATCTCAGTAGCCTTATAATAATACTCGCTGTCCTCTTTTATTTCACCGAGAAGTCTTTCAACTTCATTCTTTATCATAAACGGCTCGTATTCCATATACGAATCAATCTCAATATCATAAATACCTGCATACGGAAGAATATGCTTATCCTCGTTTTCGGAAACGCCCTTCCACATTGTAAAAGTAACCTCGGGCGGAGCATTTCTGTATTTTGCATCTCTTATCATTCGACGCAAAAAGCGAACCTGTCTTGAACTAAAAAAGCTACCGTTTACCTCAACGTCCGTTGCAACAGATATCTGCACACTAATATATCCGCAATGAATGTGGCTTGTTACCTCAGGATATACTGCCTGAATGCCTTCGAAGATTATATAATCATATCTCGAAGAATCGAACTCGTAATACTCCGATCTTTCACCGCGAGTAAAGCTATATCTCGGAAGCTTTATAATGTCACCTCTGAGTATCCCGTCAGCACATTCTTCAAAGTAATCAAGGTCGATAGAAAGGGCTGAATCATAGTCAACCTTTTCAAGTCCTCTCTCCTTTGATTCAAGCTCAAGCGCAGTTCTTGATTTGTAAAAATCGTCAATTGATATCACACCGACTTTTTTACCGTTTTTTTCAATAGCTGAAATAAACCTCGAAGCTGTCGTAGTCTTGCCCGAGCAAGTCGGCCCTGACAGTGTAACTATTTTTTTGCCTTCTTCAAGAATCTTCTTTGCAGCATTTTCGAGTTGTATTTCAAACTCATCCTCACACTTCTGAACAAAATCCCTTTTTTCTTCTTCGCTCATATCATGCACGGTATATTGGTAAATTTTCATAATTTTAGGGTCTCTCCTCATAAAAATCAACTATTTGCTTGAAAATATCGTCGATCTTTTCGGGTTCCTTATTCATATCAAGATATTCATAAGGATATTTCGGGAAAGCAACTCTCTTCATAGGCTTTGTTTTTGATATAAGCTTCGTCACACCGCCTGCTCCGCAAGCAAACACTGTATGAACATCTTCCATCATATATATATTATAAAGCCCTTCGCTTCCCGGCTTTGCATATCCGACATTTTCAAGATTACCGACTGTATTCTTCTGTCTATATATATAATAAGGAACATAACCCGCATTTTTTGTTTTAAGCAACGCGTAAGATACGCTCTTCGGAGTATCTCCTCCGCCTCTTGAATATATATCAGAATTATGGCGCAATATATCCGCCGCCTTCTTAACACAGAAGGTATGTACCGTTACGTTATCGGGAGACAGCTTAAGTATCGTATCCACTGTCTTTGAGAAGCCTGTAAACGTATCTCCGGGCAAACCTGCGATAAGGTCGGTATTTATATATTTTATGTCACTTTCTCTCGCAATATTATAAACTCTGAAAAAGTCCTCTGCTGTATGCTTTCTTACGATCTGCTTTAACACATTTTCGTTTAAAGTCTGGGGGTTTATACTAACCCTTGTTACACCGTATTTTGCCGCTATGTCGAGCTTTTCCTTTGTTATAGTATCAGGTCTTCCCGCCTCGAGAGTAAACTCCTTTAAAGAATACACGTCAATATTTTCAGCAATCTTCGACAACAAGTCTTCAAGCTGATATTCGTCTAACGTTGTAGGTGTTCCTCCGCCAATGTATACAGTAATGACCTTCTTACCAACGGCTCTTATCGTTGCAAACATCCTGTCAATATCCGACTTTAAACGTTCAAGATAATCGGGAATGAGCGACAAAAGTCTCGGTGTCGCATAAGAAACAAAAGAACAATACGCGCAACGCGACGGACAAAAAGGTATAGAGATATAAACAGAACAAGCATTCTCGTCAGTTTCGTCTATAATCTTTTTCTCTATCGTTGCTATCTCGGTAACAAGCGTCGACTTCTTTGGGTTCAAAAAATACTCTTTTTCAAGTGTCTTTTTTACGGTAGCAAAATCAAGTCCTCGATCAAGCATTTCTGCCGCAATCTTTGCAGGTCTGACTCCCGTAAGTATACCCCACGGCGGAACTGTACCGAAAAATCTTTTTCCGGCTTCAAATACAGCTATACCTACCGCTATTTTTGAAGTTCTGTTCTTTGTATACTCTTTCTTGTAACTTTCAAATCTTGAGCCGGTCTTGATTTTTGTATCAAGCTTTATCGAAGCAAAAGCCTCAACACCGGACTCCGACTCACGAAGGCTAACAGATACAATCGGTACTCCCTTTGCAGCCTCTTCGCTTTCGGAAAACTTTGCTCCGGGGAAAAATAGCATACAAAGTGATTGTACATAATATTCGTTTATATTACCTTCAACTTTTATAATCATTTTTTACTTCCTGCTCTTTTTTAAATCTTCGCTATCGAGTATTATAGTGACCGGTCCGTCGTTTAACAATCTAACCTTCATATCAGCTCCAAAAACTCCCATCTCGGTAGTTATACCTCTGTTTTTCATTTCCGAAACGAACAATTCATACAAACGGTTTGCTTCTGCAGGTGGAGCTGCATTCATATAATCAGGTCTGTTCCCTCTTCTGCAATCAGCGCATAGAGTAAACTGCGAAACAGCAAGCGCTGAACCGTTTACGTCCAAAACGCTGAAATTCATTTTGCCGTTTTCATCCTCAAATATTCTCATCTTGCTTATTTTTTCAGCCATTATCGAGCAATCGGAATCCACATCGCCCTTTGCAATACCCACTAAAAGCAATAGTCCATTACCAATCTGTCCGACAATTTTTTCGTCAACCGTTACCGAAGCCTCTGAAACTCTCTGTATTACTATTCTCATAATTTCCTCTAAATTTTTATATCAAGTACAACCGCGTACAATATCATTAACGTTCTTGACCGTCTTAAGTCTTGAAACAATAGATTTGTAGTGATCAAGGTTTTTACAACCAACAACAAGATTTATTATTATCTCATCATTCGGCTTTGCCTGTGTATTTATCTGCATCAACGTTACCTTCATTTCCGCAATAACGGTAGTAATATCAGCCAAAAGCGTAATACTGTTCGTAGCAAATATCTTAAGCCCTGCCTCAAACAATCCACTGTTCTGTGTCATAGAAGGCATATCCCAATATGCGCTTACCCAACGGTCATTATATTCTTCTTTTATAATGTTCATCTGAACGTTAGGGCAATCACGCTTGTGGATAGATATACCATACCCCTTTGTAATAAATCCAATAATGGAATCTCCGGGAAGCGGGTTACAGCATTTAGAGAACTTAACCTGACAATCATCAATACCGTCAACGATTACACCACCGGTATTCTTACGCACCTTGTGAGTTGTAACCTTTGATATATCAAACTTATCTGCAGCGGGCGCATCCGCCTTTACAACTCTGTCGAACTCGTCGCGGAGCTTTGCAGATATCTTTGAAATACTTAAGCCGCCATATCCGATCACATTATAGAAATCTTCAAGCGTCTGAACACCAAGTCTGCCTGCAACGTTTGTCAATACCTCATCTCTCTGAGCGTCGGTATAATATCTATCGTATTTTCTGAATTCCTTTTCAAGCTCAGCTCTGCCTACGATAATATTTTCAGCCTTACGCTCCTTCTTGAACCATTGACGTATCTTTGTTCTCGCTTCTGACGTCTTTACAAAATTCAACCAATCTCGGCTGGGTCCCTTTGCGCCGGATGACGTAAGTATCTCGACAATCTCGCCGTTTTTGGGAACTCGGTCTATCGGAACTATAACTCCGTTTATCTTAGCGCCGACCATCTTATTGCCTATTGCCGAATGGATAGCATAAGCGAAGTCAATTACAGTCGAACCGTACGGGAGTGTTATAACATCGCCCTTCGGTGTAAACACAAACGTTTCATCGTGGAATATATCAACCTTAAGCATATCCATAAACTCATCAGAGTCAGCTGAATAATCCTGGCTTTCAATAATCTTTGCGATCCAGTTAAGCTTTTCGTCGATCTCTTCCTTGCTCTTTTCACCCGTCTTATACTTCCAGTGCGCAGCAATACCGTATTCGGCAACCTGATGCATCGACCAAGTTCTTATCTGAACCTCAAATGGTACACCGTCACGTCCGATAACCGTAGTATGCAACGAACGGTAAAGGTTCGGCTTAGGAGTCGAAATATAGTCCTTAAATCTTCCGGGGATCGACTTGAACATATCGTGTATTATACCAAGAACAGTATAACACTCAAGCTCTGTATCGACAATTACTCTCAAAGCGTAAAAGTCATATATCTCATCAAACTGCTTATTGTGCTCGTACATCTTCTTGTACGTGCTGTAAACAGACTTTACTCTTCCGTCAAGCGTAAATTTTATTCCGTTTTCCGTAAGCTTTTCTGCAATATAATCCCTTGCTCTGTCAAGAAAATCCTTATTTTGTCCATACTTCTTCTGTATGCTTTCTTTAACCTCATCATAGCCTATCGGATCAAGATATGCCAAAGATATATTCTCAAGTTCGTGGTTTATCTTCTGCATACCGAGTCTATGAGCCAAGGGAGCATATACGTACATAGTTTCAAGCGCGGTAACCCTCTGCTTCTTCGGAGGCTTTGCCGCAAGTGTACGCATATTGTGAAGTCTGTCACAAAGTTTGATAAAGATTACTCTTATATCCTTCGACATAGCGAGAAACATCTTACGTAGATTTTCCATATGTTCCTCTTCTTTGTCCTCAAAAGGAATACGAACGAGTTTTGTCAAACCGTCAACAAGCATCGCGGTTTCTCCACCAAACTCCTTCTCTATATCCTTCAGTTCAAATCCACAGTCTTCTACCGTATCGTGCAGAAGGGCTGCGCATATAGAATCTGTATCAAGCTCAAGCTTTGCTACGATTTCCGCAACAGCAATCGGATGAGATACAAAAGGCTCTCCGCTTACTCTGAATTGACCCTCGTGGAGCTTCTTTGCCCAAAGAAACGCCTTTTTTATCTTTTCAATATCATAATGCTTGTTTGTACTTTCAAGCAACGTAATTAGTTTTTGAATATCGGAATACATATAATCCTCTTAATTTTTCAGTTCTTCTCCACTCTGCTCTTCAACCACTTCAATATAGATGATTTTTCAAGGTTGATCTTTCCGTTTATGGAGTTAGTCTTAATAATATACTCGTCCTCGACCTCATCCTTGCATTCAATATTGAATACCGCAGTCTCCTTAAGTATGTCCACTATAAATCTTATCTTAACGTAACTCATATTGTTAAGCAGGTTTTCGAGCAATATAACAGATATGCTTTCATTTCCCTGTCTTAACTCTCTCTGAATTGCGTAATATACGTTGACAAAATCCTCTCTTGAAGGAACTACACTTTCATTCGGCGAAATAAGTCTGCCTTCCTTGATCTCGTTAAACGCCTTTCTCTTTTCATCTCGTATATTTCTCGTCTTCTCACCGGGTAAAATATCTCTGAGAGTCAACTGCACGCTCTTGTTATTCATATATTCGTTTACGTCGAGATTGAAAACAACGTCCGCTGTATCACCCGTATACAAATTTATATCCATAGGATTCTTGCCAAAATACAAAGCTGTTACAGTTTTGTTACCCTTTTTGAGAATATATTTCGTGTGTCTGTTGGAGCCTATTGCCATAGCGTCTATGATGCAAGCATCCTTCATAGCAAACACGGGAACGGGGTTTGATATACCAAACGGCTCGAGCAAGAATAATTCCTCTGCATTTTCGAGCGTTATATCCCTATCCTCTACTTCAGCGTCGATATCTATCTGTGTAACCATATTCTCAGGCTTAAGGTGTGTTCTCGCATATTCGTTTATGCGCTTCTTGAATTCGGGCAAATTATCTCTGTCGATAGACAATCCTGCGGCAAGCTCGTGACCACCGTATTTAATAAGCAAATCTGAGCAATAGCCGAGCGCCTCAACCAAATTGAGCCCCTTTATACTTCTTCCTGAACCCTTACTTACGTTTCCGTCAAATGATATAAGAATGGACGGGAGATTATATTTTTCTGTTATTCTCGACGCAACGATACCGATAGCGCCGTTATGCCAATTATCTTCTGCCAGAACAATAACCTTATCATTTTCAAAGTCATGCTCTTTTTGAATCTTCTCGTACGCCTGTTCTATTATCTTATTTT
>SVRB01000080.1 GCA_015065045.1 Oscillospiraceae bacterium
GGTTGGAGCATTATCTGCGACGGAAAAGAGCTTCCCCTTGTGAAAACAGCTGATTCCTTACTTGCGGCTGAAATTTCTCAAGGCACACATACACTTGAGTTTAAGTATATGCCCGATTGCTTTATTAAAGGCGCTTTTATCTCGGTAACAGGTATACTGACGTTTGTTGTAATCATTATGTCTGACGTTATAGTTAAGCTGTTACGCAAGAGAAAACAGCTTATCGCTCAGTATGATATCAACGATTTTTACGAAAAGCTTGATTACCAAAATAAAGAATTAAACAGCGCTGCTGAAAACAACGAAAACACTTCTGATCAAACTGAATAACATCATAAAAAAATGACCACCCTTAACTTTGAGGTGGTCATTTTGAATTTACTCAGAAAAATAGAATATCTTTTAGTTTTCTTGCTTGGCGGATCAGTATATATGCTGCTCGAAATAAGCTGGCGAAGCTATACTCACTGGTCTATGGGTATATGCGGCGGAATATGCTTTCTCGGTATATATATCTTTCAAGAAAAGAAACCCAACTGTCATTTTCTTCTAAAATGTCTTTTCGGAAGTCTTTTTATTACGTCTAACGAATTTATAACCGGATTTATTGTCAATATACTTCTCGGTTGGAATGTCTGGGACTATTCACGTCTTCCTCTAAATCTATTAGGACAAATCTGCCTAATATATTCGCTTCTGTGGTTTTTACTTTCCTATCCCGCATTCAAAATAGCAAGTCTTATAAAATCAAATATATTTTCCTACGGCAAGCTTATTGAATAATTTTTACTGCAAATACCAGCGTATCTCGTCCTCGATCCAATACGCAAATCTTGTATACGGAAGCCTTTTTTCGTGCGGCTTTATCTGCGTGTAAAGCGCTGCACCATCTGCTTGGCCCTCCCATATATCTGCATAACAATAATCGTATTCGTCCTTCTCTACAGTCTTCATAAACTCTATGGCATCAGCATGTACGATCTTTATTTTTTCTTTGTGTTCAAACTGAGGAAGGATATATTTTTCAAATAAAGTAATTATCTTTTCGCTTATTTCAACGATGGTTATAGATTTAACATTATCTAAAAGCGAGATCATATAAGGGTAATATCCAAGACCTAACCCTAATACCAAGCATCTGCCAAATGCTTTGTCTACATCTATCTGCATCGAATTTATCTCAGACGGTATTACGCTGACCCACGGCATTTCTCCCTCATAAACACTTGGGAAGAATACGCTGTCGTCAAAAAAGCCAATCTTTGGCACAACTATATCCTCAGAAAGCTTCGGCATATCATACTGAAAAAACTCGCCCTTTTCATAAGAAACGTTAAGAAGCAATATGTTTCCGTAATTTACGGTAGGAACCTTTATGTTTTTTAAATATGGGTCGTTATAAAAATTTTCTTTTGTATGGCGTTTTGCATTTTTAAAAAGCTTACTTAAATACTCGTTGTCGGCATAATCCCAAATATTCAGCTTATCGCAAAACTGCTTTACAACGTAAAACGTTTCAAAATCACCGTAATATAATCCCGACTCTTCAAGCTTTTTTAACTGCTCTTGCGAATATTTCTTTTTCTCTTTTTCAACTTCAGATTTTGAATAATTTATCGTAGGAGATTCATTTATTATTTTCTGTGATATATACGCGCTGAGTTTAAGTGAAGCTTCCTTGTTCATACTCTACCCTCTCGTAAAATACTTTTAGTTATATTATAAAACATTGCATTATTCAATTCAACACTTTTTTTAAAAACGTTTATTTTAACAGCACTTTCTATGGCATTAAATTTGAAAAATAATAGATAAAATGCTTGTAAAAAATCAAAAAAGCTCTTGACAACACTTAAACAATATGGTATTATATGCAAGTACGAATAAGTGCGCTGCTAGCTCAGTGGATAGAGTGCCCGGCTACGAACCGGTAGGTCGCAGGTTCGAATCCTGCGCGGCGCGCCAAGAAAAAAGACACTCAAACAAGGGTGTCTTTTTTCACGAATTTATTTTAATTTTACAGAAAGAGACTAACAATGAAACTTGCTTCAGACATAATTGGTTACATAGCAACTTTAATGTTTATCATTTCTTTTCAGCTACCGAAAAGAAAGTATATTCTTTCAGCGCAGGCTGTTACAAACTTCCTCGGCGCTGTTAACGTTTTGCTCCTCGCAGGACTTAATTCAGCCGTTTTGTTAAACCTTCTCGGCGCTCTTCACATTGTAGTCATAATCGAACACTGCATTCACAACAAAGAATCTTCAAAAAAAGAAAAGATCATTTTCTTTATACTGTATCTTGTTGCAGGCTTGTTAGGCTTCAAAAAGCTTATCGATCTTATTCCGCTTATAGGTACTTTGTTCTTTATGGGCGGCGTTTTCCAGACAAAAGAACAGAATATCAGAATCTTTAATCTTGTAAATATCTTGATATATCTCGTATACTACGCTATTATAGGCTCTACACTTATCTTCGCTCAGATATTTGCAACCTGCTCGGTTCTTATATCTCTTTTCAGATACAGAAACAAAAAAGCGTAAATATTAAAAAAATCCCGACAGATTTTCATTATCTGTCGGTTTTTTATTCTCCTTTTAATAAGTTGTCTCTCCTTGTTTTTTATAACGTTGCAACAACATCTACATTGTCAGAAACAATAGATAGCGTTGTTAAACCTTTATATTTTTTTATTATTTCTTCGTCAATTTTAATTATTAAAAGTTTAATAAGCACGCCATTTGGAAGTACTCTGCCAAGATATGTATACCGCTTATCGGAATCATGATTACCATCTAATGTTTGAGTTTGCTTAGTCTTGTTTTTAAAAGTTAGCCCCAACACATAGGCATTATTTACCTCTATTGTTTCATAAAGCTTACCTTCATATTTTATTTCAACAATCATATTCTATTACCTCTATAGCAATACAGACCTCATCACGCTTAATATTGACTATAGGACCTACTACACCGCTCATTATCATCTCAAAAACCGACTCGGGAATATCTTTCATACTATCGCCTATTACAGTGTTCAACGTTCCATCTTCTTTCGCCTTTACAAAAAGTTCCATAGGAATTCTTAATGTAATATCAGTACGTTTTATCGAAGTAACATTTACAGTTATCAAAATCAATCGTTTAGAAAAATCAACATTGCTCTTCAGCGTTGTAGTCAAAACAGAGCTTTCACCATTAATTATACTTTCTGCTGATGTATTTAAAGCCAAGGCAAGCTCGCCTATTCTTTCAACATCAGGATGAGAAATATCGTTTTCCCATTTCGATATTGCTTGAACGGATACATTTATTTTTTCTGCCAATTCAGCCTGTGTCATTCCGGCTTGCTTTCGATACTTTGCTATATTATTACCTATTGAATTTCTCATAAAAAAATCCTCCAAAAAAAGTTTTTGTTCATCGATGACATACAAAGTATAACACATAATACTTGTGTATAAAATACACAATCAGTTGATTTTATTTATTTTATTATATTTTTGGTTGATTTTTTACTTAAATCTACATAAAATAATCCTAAAAAAATTACCGAGAACACAATAATTGTTACTCTCGGTAATTGTTTTTTTATAATAAATTTATAAGCAACAGCCATGCCAGACCGTAGTATGATACAACTGCAACAAGGTCATTTATCGTTGTAATCAATGGACCCGATGCGATCGCGGGGTCTATTTTCAGCTTTTTAAACACCAACGGAACTATAGTTCCCGTAAGGCTTGAAAGTAATATTGATATTAGAAGTGCTATTCCCGTGCACGCTGAAATTGTAAACGCATAAAATACGCTCTGCTCTTTAAATACGCATAAATATCCGCCTATAAGCAGAAATGACATTATGCCCAAAATCAAGCCGTTAACCAATCCCACACGCGCTTCTTTGCCTATAAGGCCGAGTTTCTGCTTTGCACTTACCTGTTCATCCATAAGAACCCTTATCGTAACGGCAAGCGATTGTGTTCCGACGTTACCCGACATACCTAAGATAAGTGACTGAAAGCTCACTATTACGGCAAGCTGCGCCACAACCTGCTCAAACATGCCAACGACACCGGACACTAAAAGTCCAAGTCCAAATAAAACTATCAGCCACGGAAGTCTTTTGCCTACGCTCTTTCGCAAAGGCTCGTTTAAATCTTCTTCCGCCGACAAGCCTGCAAGCTTTGCGTAATCGTCCCCGAATATCTCGTCAGTAAGCTGGGTTATCGTTTGCGATGTCAAAACGCCTCTTAGCTTATTATCGGTATCCAAAACAGGTATTGAGTCCTCCGAATATTCCTTTAACCTCTCTATACATTCGTCAACAAGCTCTGTTGTATATACGTAAGGGTACGAGGTCATTATAATATTCTCTATAGGTGTATTTTCCCTCGCGATAATCAAGTTTTTCAAGTCAATAGCGCCGACAAGCGTATTCTCATCATCTACAACGTAAATCGTAGTTATATTATCATTTTCTGCCGCTTGGCTCACAAGCTCACGCATCGCCTCACGAACACCGATACCTGATTTTACAGAAATATAATTTGTACTCATCTTGCTTCCTATCTCATCCTCATCAAAAGCACTGAGCATAATTATTTCCCGTCTTATATCATCTCCAAGGAGATCTATCAGCATTACCCTCTCATTCTTTTCCATACTGTTTAAAACTTCGACAGTCGTCGTAATTTCAAACATAGAAAGAATATCCGTCTTTTTTCGAACACTGAGTTCGCTGATGTACTTATTTAACTCTTCCGAATACTCAAGTATATTTGCCAGCGTTTCCGTATCAACTAAACGATACAGTTTTTTTCTGTCATCCGGTGTCAAAATATCAAGTGCTGTTGCTATATCATATTCGTGATATGAAAGCAACTGCTCACACATACTCTTCGGCGTCAGATTGCTGTGCAGAATATCAGCAATCTCCGTCTTGTAATCAGGATGCTGTGTTATAATGTTATTTTCATTCTGAACATTCATATTCATTGTCTGCTTCTCCTTTACACATATTCTCTCTTCGGATTATATCCAACTCAGTGTAAAGCAACGTAATATAAGAATTTTTTATCCGTAATTTTGGGTACAAAAATACCACTGTTACGTTACAAAGAATCCTATATCCTGCCTTACTTTTTTTGTATAGCACAGCTTCGATAACAAACAATGGCACAATTATATTAAAATTACAAAAATTTAAAACACAAACGGCAAACTGCTGAATTCCCGTTTGCACAATATAAATGACACATTGTTCCTTCGACTACTGCAACTACCGTCCATGTTCTCACCTCTTCTTTATAATATTCAAAATTATCTCTTTGTGTTTATTATACACCTAAAACATAATAAAATCAACATTTTTTGTAAAAACGATCAATGACATATGCGAATATAATTTTTTTAAAAAATAATGGGTACACCGGCCCTGCCTGTGTACCCATTTATTTATTTTTTACTTAGACTGTTCAGCTGCTCTTTTGTCGAGAAGATTGTGAATTCTGTTTACAGGGTTAAGAAGCTCGCTGATAGTAGCATCGTGGTTAAGTGTGTCAATAAGCATTGCAACGTATTTGCACATATTAACTTCATAATACCAAGGCTTTTCAAGAAGCTCGGGCTTTCTGTAGTTAAGGTTTGTTGTAAACACCTTAGTGATCATACCCTTTTCATAAGCCTCGTCAAACTGTTTAAAGCCATTACAGAACAAACCGAACGTTGAGAATACGAATATTCTGTTAGCGCCCTTTGCCTTAAGCTGAGCTGCAACGTCAAGCATAGAGTCACCGGATGAAATCATATCGTCAACAACGATAACGTCCTTGCCCTCTACTGATTTACCGAGATATTCATGAGCTTCAATGGGGTTTCTTCCGTCAACAACTCTTGTATAGTCGCGGCGCTTGTAGAACATACCCAAATCGAGACCTATAACAGATGAATAGTACATACTTCTCTGCATTGCGCCTTCGTCGGGGGATATCATCATCAAATGCTCTTTATCAAGCTTGATATCGGGCACTGCCTTACACAAAGCCTTGATCATCTGATATGTAGACTGAACGCTGTCAAAACCGCTGTTGGGTATTGCGTTCTGTACTCTCGGGTCGTGAGCGTCAAACGTAATAATATTTGTAACGCCCATGTTTACGAGCTCCTGAAGCGCAACCGCACAGTCAAGCGATTCTCTTGCAGATCTCTTGTGCTGTCTGCCTTCGTATAACATAGGAATAATAACAGAAAGTCTACGCGCCTTTCCTGCTATAGCTCCGATTACTCTCTTTATATCCTGAAAATGATCGTCGGGACTCATAGGTACAACCATATCGTACATCTTGTAAGTTACACCA
>SVRB01000081.1 GCA_015065045.1 Oscillospiraceae bacterium
GTAATCTGCCTATTGATAACGGTGCCTATTTTAAATGGCTGTCTCTTTTGACTGCAGGGATCGGCGCTTTGATGTTTGGTATATCATATCTTGTACATATCTTTAACTAAAAATATTATGGAGATAAGAAATATGAAAAAAATAATTTTTGTGCCTCTTGTGTTCGTAATATTGTTAAGTCTTTTGTGTGTAAACGTGTTTGCATACAGCGATGATTACTTATATGATGACGAGTATTATGAATACGGCGAAGAAGAGGAATATTATATAGATGAAGTCAAAGAGGAGTTTAACGTAGGAAAGAAGCTGCTTATTTCTTTCATAGTCGGTCTTGTTTTAGCGTTGATCATAACGGGTATTATGCGCTCGGGAATGAAATCGGTCAGATTTCAAAATGCGGCGAGAAACTATATTAAGCAAGACAGTATGGTAGTCTCAAAAAGTATGGATCTATATCTATATTCAAGAGTAACGAAGGTTGCTATTCCGAAGAATAATAACAGAAAATAAAAAACATTCCCCGAATGTCATTAGTCGACTATTCGGGGAACGTTTTTTTATTAACACTATGATTCAAGCATGAATTGAAGAATTACGGGCTTTATCAAGTCTTACGTTACGGAAGTAAAGAGCAACGTCTATTGTAATTTCTACAAAATTAAGTATATAGAAGAAAAAGCTTAGATAAAAGATAAATCCCGTGCTGCCAAGCAAGGTAACCTGAACGATTTTACGAGTTATACCAAGCGCATAGCCAAGCAAAAGGAAAAGCTCGAAGAAAAGACTTTTGCCTTGCGCTGTTTTGGAAACGAGTGATTTGTGTATTGAAATGGGCCATGAAAGACCAAAGCAAAAAATTGTAAGAGCTTCAAATAGGTCTGTAAAAATGTGCAAATCCATAAAATCCTCCGTAAGTGCTTGACTTGTTATTATGTTGATATTATAATACAGTTGTGTGTATATGTAAAATGTATATTTTGTATTTTATTTATGTTTATTTGATATGGTGGATTTTATGAATATTAGTTATGATTACTACGCAGTTTTTTACTATGTTGCCAAACACGGCAGCTTTACGAAAGCCGCAAACGCCTTGCTTTTGAATCAACCAAATTTAACGAGGACAGTAAAAAGTCTTGAAGAAAAGCTCGGTAGGACTCTTTTTGTGCGATCAAACAAAGGGGTGAAGCTAACTCCCGAGGGCGAGGTGCTTTATGAGCACGTTTCAGCCGCTTTTGAGCATTTCAATGCGGCAGAGGAAGAAATATCCTTGAATAAGAGTCTTGAGCGCGGCGTGGTTTCTATAGGCGCAAGTGAAATAGCTCTTAATCTTTATCTTTTGCCGATACTTAACAAGTACAAAAGCACGTACCCCGGAGTTAAAATAAAAATATCGCACCTTTCAGCTCCCGGTGCTGTGGCAAAGCTTGGCAGCGGGCTTGTCGACCTTGCTATGTTTACTGCGCCGATGGCTCCGACGCCCGATATTATAAGCAGGGAAATAGAAGCTTTTAAGGAAGTGGCGATTTGCGGAGAGGCATATAAGGATATTGTAAAGAGGGAGGGACTTACCCTTGAGGAAATTGCAAAATATCCGATAGTATCGTTTGGTAAAAAGACTTCGACTTATGAGTTTTATTTTAGATACTTTGAAAGAAACGGGCTTAATTTTGCGCCCGATATTGAGGCGGCAACAGCAGACCAGATAATACCGCTCGTAAGACATAATTTAGGTATAGGATTTGTACCCGAACGCTTTTTGAACGGAAATGATGATGGAATATTCCGTGTACCGTTAGCAGAGGAAATACCGATGAGGCAAATACTTCTTGCGAGAAAACGCGCGCACCCGCTTGCATTACCTGCAAAAAGACTTGAACAAATGATTTTAGGCGAGATATAAAAAAAGGTATAGCCCGATAGCTATACCTTTTTTGTTTTTAATCGTTTATGCTTATTATAATATCACCGGTGTCAGTTGTAATTTCGCATTTGCCGCCGGTGGTGGATTTCGGTACGTTTACCTTGCCGGTATCTGTTTGAGGAATAAAAATCTTGTCTGTAAGCAAAGATCCTTTGACATCACCCGTGTCGGTTTTGACAGAAAGCTCGTAAGCATCGCATCTATCAAATTTTATATCACCGGTAGATCTTTTAAGAGAAAACTTTTTCGTTGCAATAACGTTTGTTAATGTTATATCACCCGTACTTCCGTTTGATATAACGTTTTTGCATCTTGTATCGGTTATATTTGATCTGCCGGTGGAAACTTTAATGTTTATGTCACCCTCGCAATTAACTTTTGAAAGTGATACATTTCCTGTAGAAACAGAAAGTTTGAGTGAACCTACAGATATGTTTTTCGCTTGAATATTACCCGTGCTTGTTTTTATTTTTAGTAATCCTGAAGCAGAGGATAGGAACTTAACGTCACCCGTGCTTAAAGAGATATCAACGTTTTCAAACTTAAACTTGTCGGGTATTTCAATATCACCTGTGCTTCCTTTTATGTGTAGGGAAGCATATTCATCCATCGGAAGATAGATTGTTATACTTGGGGAACCAAAGTTAATTCCGATACGGTCATACCATTTTACTTCCTCATCGATTTTGATTGTAAGCGTATCGTTTTGAACGTCAACCGAGTGCTTAAGATTCTCTTGCTCATAGCAAATTATTTTACATTTATCGTCGTCTGATACAGTAAAGATGATGTCTGCAGTATCGGTATTTATTGATATATTGTTGAATTTTTCGTTTATCTCGTGGGTGTTTGTTTCATATTCATATGTATTCAGCTTAGTAAAATCCCAGTCAAAAGAGGTCATAACAGCTGCAAACATAACTAAACCTATAACAATAAGCGAGGCCGCTATAATAAGCCATATTTTTGTCGTCTTTCTCATTATGCATCCTCCTTTTTAATAAGGCTTTTTTTGATTTTCAGAGCAACTGTCTTTGTAAGCAACAATATACCTTTTGTAATAGCCTTGCAACCGTAAAATGCAAAAACAGAAAGACCGGTACAAACAAGACCTGCCCCAAGCATAGCAATTCCCGTAAGGTCATTTCCGGTAATAAATATTACAATACCTGCTATGATAAAACCGATAGCACATCCGATAAGCGAACCGTAAACAGCCCACAAAGAAATTATTACAGCCCACAATGAAACGTAAAGTGAGAAAATTACTGAAATAGCGGCAATAGCTAACGAAAGCCATATAGGAGAACCGAGAACCAATAGTATGATCTCCCAAGTTTTAAGTTTCTTTGCAGGTTTAATTTTTTCTTTTACTATCTTTGTAAGAGGAATATCTGCAACGATCTGCGATGCAATTTCGTCAACAGAGCCTATAGCAGAGACTGCCTCCTCCTCAGAGAGACCTTCTTCCATTCTGTCTTCAATCATTTCGCTGTAAAAGCTCAAGCGTTCTTCGACTTCATTTTGCGGTAAGTCCGACAATTTATCGTGAAGTGACAAAAGAAATTTAAGTTTAGTCATTGACGTTATCCTCCTTACTTACAAATTTATATATAGACATAATTTCTGTCCACTCATTTTTAAATTCTTCAATACGGCGCAAGCCTTCTTCTGTTATATGGTAATATTTTCTTAGCCTGCCGCCGTGCTCTGCAGTTTTTACTGTCATCATATTTGCTGTTTCGAGTCGCTTTAAAATTGTATATAAAGTCGATTCAGAAAGCTCGATATATGGTTTTAAGTCTTTTATAATTTTGTATCCGTATGAATCTTCGTTTTTGATTGCAGCCAATACGCATATGTCTAATAAACCTCGTTTTAACTGAATATCCATAGTATACCTCCTGTTACATAATACATCGTATCACGAAGTATGAATTTTGTCAATATCAAATACAAAAAAAGTTACACGGACAAAACCTGTGTAACTTTTTTAATATTATTTCTGTTTTTTGTTTTTTATAATATCCCAATATGCTTTTGCGGCTTGTTCTTGCTTGTTATCTCCAAAAGTATAGTAATTACCGGAAGCGTCGTCGGGCAGATATTTTTGTTCAACGTAATGGTTAGGATAATCGTGGGGATATTTATATTCATCGTGATATCGGCTTTGGAAAAGACGGGGAACAGAGTTTCCGTTTCCTTTTTCAATATCTTCTTTTGCAAGTGCGTATGCGTTATATGCGCTGTTGGATTTAGGGCAGGTTGCCAAAAATACCGTTGCATTTGCGAGAGGGATACGCGCTTCAGGCATACCCACGTTAAAGGCGCTGTCTATACAGCTTTTTACCATAACGGGCGCTAACGGATATGCAAGGCCTATATCCTCACTTGCAATAACCTGAAGCCTTCTGCACGCTGAGATCATATCTCCGTTTTCGAGAAGCTTAACGAGATAAAAAATTGCGGCGTCGGGATCGCTTCCTCGAATTGATTTTTGAAGTGCTGACAGCATATCGTAATGCGAATCACCGTGTCTATCGTATACCGACATTACTTCGGGTATAAATGAGTCGATAAGCTCGGGTGTTATTTCGGTATCAGCTGTCATATATACGTTTTCAAGTGTATTGAGCGCTCGTCTGACGTCTCCACCTGCGCATTTTGCAATTTGCAAGAGGGAAGCGTCGGTTGCAGTAATATCTTTATTTTTTTCTTTATTTAAGATATCAAGACCTCGCGATAAGGCGGGGACCATATCCTCTTTTGTTACGGCTTTAAATTCAAAAACTGCAGAACGGGAGACGATGGAATTATAAATATAGAAAAAGGGATTTTCAGTTGTTGAAGCAATAAGAGTAATTCTTCCGTCTTCCATATATTCAAGAAGGGATTGCTGCTGTTTTTTATTAAAATATTGAATTTCATCAAGATAGAGGAGTATTCCGTTTGAGCCAAAAAGCGTACCCGTTTGTGAAATAATATCACGTACGTCGTTAAGCGATGCTGACGTCGCATTAAGCGAATAAAGCTTCATTCCGCTTTTTTTTGCTATGATATTTGCGGCTGTTGTTTTTCCTGTTCCGGGCGGGCCGTAAAAAATCATATTGGTTATGTAATTATTTTTATCCATTCGGCTAATGGCGCCGTTTTCTCCAAACAGATGCTTTTGTCCCACCATTTCCGAAAAGCTTTGCGGTCTGATTCTGTCAGCCAAAGGTTGATTGCTCATATAATCCCTCCTATCCTTGCAATTATACCTTTTTTTTTAGGTTATGTCAACAACGAAAAAATAATCGGTACACGCGTTAAATACGGTGTACCGATTTGTTTAGAGTTTAATTTCTTCTTTTCTATCTGAAGAATCATAAATTGCCTGAATTATTTTTGCAGATTTAATAACATTGTCGATGTGTGATGATATTTTTTCTCCCGTCTTAACGCAGTCAACAAACGCGTTTATTTCGTTTTGGAACATTTCATCAAATACAACCGTTCTGTCAGTCTGGAACGTTTCTTCTGTTAATACTCCGTCTTTTACGGTGTAGAACGTAAACTCTTTTGTGGCGTAATTAAGACGGATTCCGCCTTTATCACCCATAAAATCAATATAGTTTTCATTTTTGCCGATATTCTGTGCCCAAGCTCCGTGAAGTGATATTGTCGGACCTTCTGTTCTGATAATGCCCGTCATAGAGTCTTCAACGTCGTACGTTCCGTCAAGCTTAGGCGGACCTGCCCACATTTTTCTGTATACGTAATTTGGAATATCCTTTCCGAGATAACAGAAGGTATCTCCCGTTACGGTCTTCGGAACGGGATCTCCGCAGCAATACATCACTATATCAATATAATGTATTCCCCAGTCGATGAGCGCGCCGCCGCCCGAAAGAGCCTTTGTTGTAAATGCTCCGCCAAGTCCGGGAATCGATCTGTATGCGCGGAAGGATGCATATACGTGGTATACGTTACCGAGCAGTCCTGCTTCAATCATTTCTTTAATTTTGTTGACAGATTTGTCAAATCTGTTTACAACACCGATGTTAAGTATCTTTCCCGTTTCGTGCTGTGCTTGTTGCATTTTTAACGCTTGTTCAAGGTTTATAGCGGCAGGCTTTTCACAAAGAACGTTTTTGTTTGCTTTGAGAAAATCAATCGATATAGTAGAATGAACACCGTTCGGGGTGCATATAGAAACAGCGTCAATTTCGGGATCATCAAGAATTTCACGATAATCCGTAATTGCAATACCGCAGCCGTATTTTTCAACGGCAGCTTGAGCTTTTTCGGGAATTATATCGCAAAAATACTTAATTTTCACATCGGGGCAGTTTAAATAGGAGGGGATATGCTCAGTATTAGCTATCATTCCGCAACCGATTATTGCAACCTTTATCATAGATGTACACTCCGTAAAATTATTTTTTCGAA
>SVRB01000082.1 GCA_015065045.1 Oscillospiraceae bacterium
AGAACAGTAGACTTATCTGCCTGCATTGTAGCAGATGCTGTATCTGCGAGAGGCGCGTTTGCGTCGTAGTCAGGACCGAATGAGTCAGACTCATTTTCGACTGAGAGCTGTGTTGCAACGATACGGATATCGAATGCCTCAAGTGTCTTGCCCTGATATTCGTTGCCTGCTTCTTCGCGCATCTTCAATACCAAGCCGAGTGTTGCTTCAGCGTTAGGAGCAAGTGTTCCTACTGTTGTAGAAGAAATTGTGTTGACGAATTCGCGGATAGTACCAACCTTGGTATAACCGGCGAGTGTTCTGTCGGCAGCAAGTTCAGTTGCGCCGGGGCAAACGTATACGTCAATAACGTCTGCGAGGATAGAAAGCTCGGAGTTTGAAACGTTTGAAACGAACTGAGCCTGCCATTTCAATGCAAGAGATCCTGCGTTTTTAACTTTAAGAACTTTTGCATATGTAAATCCGGGCTCCCAGAGTATATCATCACCGAACAAAGGAGCAGAGGAATCTGTAATTTCATCCCATCCGTCATTCGCCAATGTGTATAACTCAATATCAAGATTACCGGATATGATCTTGTTTCCTGTAGATGAAACTGAGTCAGTGAACCAAGCGAAAGTAGAGCCTACAAGCATAGATACGCACATAAGAAGTGCGAGAGCGCTCATAAGAAGTGCGCGCTTGGTGCTTTTCTGTTTTGTCATTGTAAATCTCCTTTTACCGCACTATGCGGTTTTGTGTTCGTTTTTAGTTGTGAGCTGCAACGTACTCAAAAGCTTTTCTTGCTCTGTCAGCACCAACTTCGTTTGTAACACCAACGTTCTCTGTCTGAACTGCTTCAGCAAATACGGTAATAGAGAAGCCATTGCTAAGTGTTGTTTCTGCAACTTGTGTTTGTGTGAGCTGGTAGGGAATAGTAACGCTTGTAAAGAGTTCTACAGAAGAATTACGCTCCAATGTTGATTTCAAGTAGTAAACGTAAGATACGCTGCCATCATTGGCTGTATTAGTTGACTTTGAATCAAATTCCCAGTCTGTTGTGTTGATTCCGCCAAATGCTTTAGCCATTTCATAGTTTTCGCCAAGAATTGCTACGAATGCGTTATAGTCGGAAATAGTAACAGTTACACGAACGTACTGGCTGTATGATCCTGTGTTAATAACATAGGGATTCTTAGCAATAGTCTGGCCGGGGAGAATGTTATTGAATTCAAATCCATCAACCGGTACCTGAGAACCTTCAACGTTTTCCTTAACGTCGATAGAGAAGATCGCATCGGCGCCGTTTTCGGAGTTTGTTACGAAGAAGTCATTCTGAGAAGAATCAGTGTCTATAAACCATGCCAAAGTACCCATAGATAAAATTGCAACAAGACATACAACGACTGCAATAACTACAATCTTTTTTCTTGTCATTTTCATAAAATTGTCCTCCTTTCTCTGTAAATAATATTTCAAATTTACGTTCATTGGAATTCCTTTAATGAACGTAAATTTAAAAGCGTATTATTGATCTGAACTGTTTTCTTCGGTGCTTTCAGGTTTATTCTCGTCTTTCTTTTTATTCAACATATCAGGTAAGAATACGAGTATAACAACTACAACACCCGCTCCTATGGTAACATACATACCGGGAGGGTTTTGAATATAGTTTGATACGTAACCGAGAAGCGGAATACTGAACTTCGGCACACCTATAACGTTTTTAAAATGTACGGGTGAGCTGTCTTCCGTTTCGTTAGCATCGCCTTTTGTATAAAAGTGTTGTTTTTCAGCGTCTATTCTTACAACGCGGTGAGTTGCAACAACGAGTTCTTCGTTCAGTATAAATGTAATAGGATCGCCTACTTTAATAGTGCTAACGTCAGTTTCCTTAACGTATAACAAGTCTCCAACGCTGTAGTTTGGCTCCATACTTCCCGACAATACAGTATATACCTGATACCCGAGAATGCGTGAACCCATTAAGAATATAGCGCACAATACAACTATAGTTACTAAAACTGATGAAATAATATTCCACACTTTTTTGAATGTGTTTTTCATAAATATAAGCTCTCCTTTTATAATTAGAAGCCAATAGGTAAGCAAATTGCTTTACCTATCGGATCTGTTTATTTACATAGAAAAGAGAAAATATGTACTGTTATTTTGTATTTTTTAATATTTTACAAAAGGTAGAAGAGAAAGTATAAGTCTTTTCTTCTTTTTTAGCCATTGTTCTTTTTCTTTTCCGTCAGTTCTTTGAATTTCTTTGTTGAGGTACGTCAATTCTGGTAAGAATTCGTTTAAATACCACCTGATGAATACCGCAAGCAAGAAAATAAGAACAAATGCTGCGATTAGTGCGATTGAAAGATAATAACTTGATGTCTCTGATGCCATAATGAAACTCCTTAAAATGTCCTTGGTTTTGTGTGAAAAACGTCTGTCTAAATTTTGTTTTCCGTATTGGAATTTGTTGAAGCCGTTTGATCGGAAGAGACGTTTTTCTGTTCTTCGAACTGAGCTTTTAGTGCTTGGAGTTCTGCCAACATTTTTGCGTTTTCCGCTCTTTCGGCTTCGAGTTTGTTTCTTTCCTCCTGCATTTCTTCCATCTGTTCTTTCTTGTATCTGCGGAACAATCTGACGAAATTGATTCCTTGATATATGATCAAAAGCATAAACGGAATGAATATGCAAGTGAAATAACCTTGAGTTGTCTTTAAAAAGTTAAAGAATGTACCGAGCTTTGGAATGTTGTTTTGATATTTTCCGAGAATATAAGGATAAGTAACAACAACCTCGTCGTCGGTGTCGGTGGTAGTACCGTATGTAATGAAACCGGGATTACCTTCGGCGTCTGTTGTGAGCTTTCTGATTTTATGTGTAATCGTCTCACCAAAGCTTTCGGAATTTTGTGATATGTAAGTGATAATATCACCCGGCTTTAGATCCTTGGGATTAACTTCTTTTACGAAAATTAAATCTCCCGCATTAAAATCAGTTTTAGACATAGAGTCAGTTTTTACAACGTATGTTCTATATCCAAATAAATTGCGGTCGTTTCTGTTAAATGTAGAAACCGAAATTACTGTAAAAACAGTCATAAATACCGCCAAAGCGACAATTAACCAAACTAAGATATTTTTTGTAATGTTTAAAGTTTTTTTCATTGTAAATTCAACACGCCTCTTCTTATAAAATTTGTTCTTTAAAAAGTGCGCAAGCGTAACTTTTTAAAGTAATTAGGGGGATGCGAAGAACTATATAACTAAAATTAAGCATAATCCAATACATTTTAACACAAATCTTTCAATATTTCAACAATATTTCAATATAAATTATATGTTAGTACAAAATTATTAAGTGTAGCTGAATATTTTTTAATATATGTATAAACATTACATATAAAATTTGTTTACATATGCCATGTTATGCCAACGGCAATAAAAGGATACAAGAGAAACTTATATCCTTTTATTAAATGTATAGTATTTTTGTTTTGAAAACATGTTCTTAAATATTCTTGCCAGTTGGATTTTTTTGTGTTATAATGAGTCATAAAATAAAGACGGAGAAGATATATGAAGCAGATATTATCTTGCGTGATCAACGACAAAATATTGACAAAGCTGACCCTTAGCAAAAGCGTTGACAAAAGTGTTATACGTTCTACGGGCAGATTGATAGAAATAAAGGGAAAGCTGTATATTGCGCTTGAAACGTTTTTGACAGACGGTAAGGCTGTTCAAAAAAATATCCCTGCAGATGAAGCAGCAGAAGTGATTTCCAAGCTGATTCCGGAGCAGTATAAGCAGATGAACATTATGACAACGTCCGGAAACTGTGAGGTTATGGCTTCAAAAAAAGGTAAGGTAACTGTTATAAATAAAATTAAAAAAGATACCGCAACAGCGGTAGATACTTCACACAACAGACAAAAGCAGTATATTATCCCTGATAATACACCCGTAGATTTTCTGATTGCGCTCGGTGTTCAGGATGAAAGCGGAAAGGTGTTTGACAAGAAAAGATCAAAGTTCAGACAGATCAACCGTTTTCTTGAAACTGTTGCCGATATCGAGCAGAGTATTGTGTCTGGAGATGACTTGTATATACTCGACCTTTGTTGCGGAAAAAGCTATTTAAGCTTTGCTTTGTATTATTATTTTGCAAAGATAAAGGGATATAAGGTGAGTATGGATTGCGTTGACTTGAAAGCAGACGTAATCGAATATTGTTCGTCTGTATCAGAAAAGCTGAATTATGACGGACTTCGTTTTATTGCAGGAGACATACGTGCGTTTGAGGTCAAGCGTACACCTGATTTGACCGTATCTCTCCACGCTTGTGATATTGCTACTGATATAGTTCTCGCAAAAGGCATTGATTCGGGCTCAAGAGTGATAATGTCAACTCCGTGTTGTCATCACGAAATGATGCACCAATTAAAGCCTCAAGGCAAGGCTTTAGATCTTATTTTGGAGCATTCGATACTTAAACAAAAATTTGCCGATGCTATGACAGATGCACTTCGTTGTAAGGTGCTTGAAATACACGGATATGACGTTAACGCGCTTGAACTTATTGACCCTGAGGAAACGCCCAAAAACGTGCTTATCAGGGCTGTGAAACGCAGTAAGATAAGCAAAGAAAAGGTTGAGAGATTAAAAGAAGAATATAGGGAGATATGCAATCATTTTGGAATAAAGCCTTATCTTTTTGATGATTACGTGAAATGATGGCATAACGCTGAAATTTTTATGAATGAATTGACGATAAAGCCGATTGCATATATAAGAACAGATTTTTCGCAGAAGTTCGGTATACCGAGGCAAAGCGGAAGAGTGCCTTCGCTCAGAGGAAGAATTGTTTTTGAACCTGAGTACAGGAACAAAGAGGCTTTGAGAGGTATCGAAGGCTTTTCTCATTTGTGGTTGATATTCGATTTTTCGTTATCTCATAGAGAGGGTTGGTCACCCACTGTCAGACCGCCCAGACTTGGCGGAAATAAGAGGGTAGGTGTTTTTGCGACCCGTTCACCGTTCAGACCAAATCCATTAGGTTTATCTTGTGTTGAGCTTATAAGTGTTGAAAGCGATGGCGAAAATGGTGATATTTTGATAGTAGGTGGTGCAGATCTGGTGGATATGACACCTATTTATGATATAAAACCGTATTTGCCCTATAGTGATTCAAAAATAAATGCGACCTCGGGATTTGCTGAAAACGAGGTGCATTATTTGCTTGAAGTTGTTTATGATGAAGAGGTTTTGTCGGCTATTCCGCAAGAAAAAAGACAGGCGCTTATTGACTGTCTTGCCGATGATCCAAGACCGTCTTATCAGGACGATAAAGAAAGAATATATACGATGACATTTGCCGGATATGACGTAAGCTTTAAGGTCGAGGATAATGTTTTGACTGTTGTCGGCGTAAAACAGATATAATCAGACTAATACAATTTGGAGCAATTACAGAATATGAATCGAATAAAAAAGCAGATGCAATAACTCAATTTAACAAGAATATTTATTCGTTTTCACCCGTTTACATTACAAGTGATATGTTCTGGGACGGTGGTGTTGATGCAGATAGCTCTCTTAAGGAAAAATCTGAGTTTTATTGTCTGGCAGAAAGAATGTCTCGTATAATCAAAGATATAATTACCGAATTTGATGAACACGTTTTGGTTGATAAGGTGTTCTGCGAGAATGAGAAAATGTTTGCTGATTGGGTTGATTTAAGCAAATACGAATTGTTTCGGGAAGTATCGGAGTTGTTTAAATCCAAGCAGTATTATGAAATTTCTTTACCTGAAGATGATAAAATTATTGATTTGATCGTTGAGTCGAATTTTAGATATTTTACTTATATTTCATTGTATTTGCCGAAAACAAAACTGATTATTTTGCCCACTTGTCATACTGAGATTTTGGTGTATTCTGATTGTTCTGATAAAATAGTTGAGGTTTTGGAACCCATAGTTGCAAAACATTCGGATGACAAGTATAAAATAATGTGTAAAAGATACGGAACGGTTTCAGTTCATAACGAAAACACCTAATATGAAAGGATAATTATGCAATTATTAGATAAATTACAAAAGTGGTTTCAAATACATTGTGATGGTGACTGGGAACACTCATACGGTGTAACTATAGATACACTTGATAATCCCGGTTGGAAAATATCTATTGATTTAAATGATACTATGCTTGAAAACATAGAGTTTGAGGCTGTTTGTAAAGGAAACTCTGAAGATAAAAATAGTTTTTGGATTGATTGTTGCAAAGAGGATAAAACTTTTGTTGGAATGGGTAGTGTCGATAGCCTTGAAAAAATTTTGGCTGTCTTTTTTGAGTGG
>SVRB01000083.1 GCA_015065045.1 Oscillospiraceae bacterium
TATATATATGGCTGACAAGGATGATTTGCTGAAGAAAAGCTATATATTCGACCGACATTTTATATTTACTACCGAAAGCAAGGATGAGGTAGAATCCGTTATAAATGCTTATAAGAAAAAAATATTGAGTAAAAATGCGGTAAAACGCATAAAATAGAAATAATAATATAATTTTCCAAAAAGGGAGTCAGAAATATGACGAAGAAAAGATTAAAAAATTATGCAAAGCTGATTGCAAAGTGCGGTGTAAACGTACAAAAGGGACAAGAGGTTGTTATCAATGCAGAACCGGACCAGCCCGAATTTGTTGCGATGGTTGCTGAGGAATGCTATAAGCTCGGAGCAAAGAGAGTTGTTGTTGATTGGGTATATCAGCCGTTGACAAGACTTAACGTAAAATACCGTACACAGAGAGATCTTGGCAGAGTAGAGGAATATGAGGAAGCAAGACTTAAGTATCGTCTTGAAAAGCTTCCCGCGATGATTCATTTGCGTTCTGCAGATCCCGATGGATTAAAGGGTATAAATCAGGAAAAATACAGCAAGGCAACACAGTCTATTGTAAAGGTAACTAAGCCCTACAGAGACCAGATGGATAACAAATATCAGTGGTGTATTGCAGCGGTTCCGAGTGTTGCTTGGGCGAAGAAGGTATTCCCCAATGAAAGAAAGAGCAAGGCTGTTGAAATGCTTTGGGAAGCTATTTTGTATTCTTCAAGATGCGATGATGATCCGATCGCAGCGTGGGATAATCATAACAAGAATCTTCACTCAAAGTGCAAATATTTGAATGACCTTAAGATCAAAACACTTATATACAAGGCGTCAAACGGAACAGATCTGAGAGTTGGAATGAACGAAGAGGGTCAGTTCCTCGGAGGCGCTCACGATACGCTTCAGGGTGTTGAATATAATGCAAATATTCCTTCCGAAGAAGTATTTGTATCACCTAAAAAGGGTATCGCTGAGGGTATAGTTTACTCGTCAAAGCCCTTGTCATATCAGGGTGAGGTTATTGATAATTTCTCAGTCAGATTTGAAAACGGTAAGGCTGTTGAGGTAAAGGCAGAGAAGAATGAAGAACTTTTGAAAAAGCTTATTTCTATGGACGAAGGCGCAAGCTATCTTGGCGAATGCGCTTTGGTTCCTTATGATTCACCTATTAGAAATTCCGGAATTCTTTTCTATACAACGTTGTTTGATGAAAATGCAGCTTGTCATTTTGCATTGGGCAGAGGCTTTACAAATACTGTTAAAGACTTTGAAAAGTATAGCTTAGAAGAGCTTCACGAAATGGGCATCAATGATTCTATCATCCACGTTGACTTTATGATCGGAACAGAGGATCTTGATATTACAGCGGAAACGTTTGATGGCAAGACCGTACAGATATTCAAAAACGGAAATTGGGCATTTTAAGTAATAATAAAAAAATCTCGGTAAAAACCGAGATTTTTTTGTTTTTATTATTCAGTTCTCAAAGCAACAACAGGATCCTTCTTTGCAGCGCTCTTAGAGGGGATAATGCCCGAAATAAGAGTAAGGCATATACTTATAAGTATGAGTATGATTGCCGCCGGCAAGGGAAGAATAGCTTTAAGATTTGCAATACCTGTTAACGCCTTTAAGATGATGTTTATCGGGATGCAGAGCAAGTATGTTACAACAACACCCAAAAGACCTGATGTAAAGCCAACGATCATAGTTTCTGCGTTAAACATACCCGAAACGTTTTTCTTTGATGCACCGATAGCACGGAGAATACCGATTTCTTTTGTTCTTTCTTGTACGGATATGAGAGTGATTACTCCAATCATGATTGAGGATACGATAAGTGAAATTGCAACAAATGCAATAAGAACGTACGTAATAGCGTCAATTATTGTAGTGATAGAAGCCATCATAATTCCGAAGTAGTCGGTGTATTTGATCTGTTTGAGTTCATCAACGTCTTTGTTGTAATTTGCAATAGCCTCTGTAATAATGTCTTTGTTCTCAAAAGAAGATGCGTAGAGGTTAATTGCAGCGGGAGATTCAAGATCAACATAACCCATCATAAGAAGATTATCTTCGTATGTTGAATCGGAAAATTCCATTATTTCATCGTAATACAAAGCGCACATTTCTGCAGTATACGTGGGGAGCGCATTGTCAAGTGACATTGCAAGCATTTCAGGAGTCATACCCGACATACCTGCCATAACCTGCTTAGCATATTCGGCTTTTATCTGCTCGGTCATCATAGCAGTGAAGTATGACATTATATCATCATCCGACATGGATGCGAGATATTCGTTAATGTCTTCGATAGATACTCCCATTTGCTGACTAAGGGCAGAGGAGATCATATCTTCAATATCTTTTCTTGTAAGCTTTGCGGTTGTGTTTGCAATCTGCTGATCAACCAAATCTTTTGGAGGAATGCAGCTCAATGCAATAAATGCAGCAGCTTTACCCTTTGTATCAAGCTCAGAAATATAGTTGCGGAATGCAGCTTCTTTCTGTTGGTCGGTTAATGATTCTGTAGTTGAGCCGAAGGGAAGTCCTGTAAGTATATCGGTGTTAGGAGAAGCTAACTGCGCATCGATAACGGGTGTATCTTTTGCTTTATCTATCAAATGTTTTGTAAGCTTATCGGTATAGCATATGCTGCCCTTGAGCATGGTTGTATCTGCATCTTTATTGGGACGAATTATACCCGTAACCTTGAGCGACATAGCGTTATCGTAGAGATATTTTAATCCCGCTTCTGTTTCTCTGAGGTCTTTATAGAGACCTGTTTCTTCGTCATATCTGAAACAATCGGCATTGAGGATAGTTTTATATTCCGTATTGCAGATATCCTCGTAAGACCATTTAACAAATTCTTTGTTGGTGAGGGGAGTGCCGTTAACTGCAGCATCCGCAAGCTTTGCGATATCATCAGCAGAAAGGAGACCGAGCGCATAGAGTGTAATATCGTCAAGCTCGTTGTTTTCGTCAACTACAAGAACAACTTCATCGTAGTTGTTGGGCCATGAGCCGTATATGACGTCGTACTGTTCAAGCAATAAGTCGTTAACGGGCGCACCGTTTTTGCCGGGAAGAAGCTCTTGCCATAATGTTGTGCCCATACCGCCCATCGAGGACGTTTGTGATGAAGATGATATGCCGGGCATCCCCGCCATAGAAGAAAAGTCAATTCCAATATATTTGAGCATCAGGTTCATGATGATTTCTTCAAGATCGGAACGCAAAATTACACCGTCAACGTTTTTTGTGTATATTTGCATATCGAGATTGTAAGAATACTGAACACCATTCAAAGCTGATGAAAGTTTGCTGTCTTCTCTTTTTATTTCATTTTCCAAGAATAACTTGAAAGCTTTGAGGTCGTTTTCTGTTTTTTGAATGCTGTTCATAGCGTTTATCATATCGAAAAGCGCATTTTTCTTATATACAGCATCGTTTTCATGCGAGTTGTCTTCATTTGAAACTTTCATAAAGGCTTCAATAAGCGACGACATTTCTATTGTAGAAGCTTCAAGAGTCAAAGGATAAGCAGAAAGTGTGCTTTCCTGGACGGCATTGATGTATGAAGTCATACCCTGAGAAATAGCAAGGATCAAAGCAATACCGATAATACCAATACTACCTGCAAATGAGGTAAGAATCGTTCTTCCTTTTTTTGTAAAAAGGTTTTTGAGTGAGAGTCCGAAAGAGGTAAAAATAGACATCGAAGGTTTTTTCATTTTGCTTTCTGCTTCAAGTCTGTTTTTTGCTATTTCTCTTTCTTTAACTACTTCTTCTTCGGTGAGAGGATTAGAGTCGCCCTTGATCACACCGTCAAGCATATTTATAATTCTTGTAGAGTATTTTTCTGCTAAATCGGGGTTATGAGTAACCATGATAACAAGCTTGTCTTTTGAAATTTCTTTCAAAATATCCATAACCTGAACACTTGTTTCCGTATCAAGCGCGCCGGTAGGCTCATCGGCAAGAATAATATCGGGGTTATTTACAAGTGCACGTGCGATAGCAACTCTCTGCATCTGTCCCCCCGACATTTCACTCGGACGCTTTTTAAACTGACCGTCAAGGCCTACGTCGATAAGAGCTTGTTTTGCTCTTTTTCTGCGTTCAGTCTTTGAAACACCGGACAGTGTCAGCGCAAGCTCGACGTTCTGGAGAACTGACTGATGAGGAATAAGATTATAGCTTTGGAAAACAAAACCGATAGAATGGTTTCTGTAGGTGTCCCAATCTCTGTCTTTAAATGATTTTGTGGAGCGACCGTTAATAAAGAGGTCGCCGTCTGTATACTGATCAAGACCGCCTATGATGTTAAGCATAGTTGTTTTTCCGCAACCCGAGGGGCCGAGAACAGAAACAAACTCTGCAGAGCGGAAGCTGAGATCAATGCCTTTAAGAGCGTGTACGGTGTTGTCACCGGCGGGGTAATCTTTTTTTATTTTTTTAAGTTCGAGCATTATAAAAAACAGCCTTTCTGTTAATACTTTGTTATGATAAAATGCTATGCGTGTAAAATAGTATGGTTTTACTTATACATTTTAACAGAATAATGTAAACTGATTATAAACTTTTTTAATCTATTTTTTAATGATTTTTTAAAAAAATACCAAATTTAATAAAAAAATTGTAGAATTAAAACGTTTTTATCTTGTATTTTTTACAAAAAAAGTATATAATAATTATTTAAAGAAGAGTGATTATTTATAGTTTACAGAAAAGTGAGAAAGGGGAGAGTGCAGATGGAAGGCAAGTTCAGTGATAGCTTCAGAGATGACGGTAAGATAAGAGTTTTTACTATTCCGAATATTTTGTCAATGTTCAGAATATGTCTTATACCGCTGTTCATATGGTTATATATTAACAATAACGACAGAGAAGCGTTTGTAATATTGGTTATATCGGGATTGACAGACGTTGTTGACGGATTTATTGCCAGAAGGTTTGGTATGATAAGCGCGGTCGGAAAGGCACTTGATCCTATATCCGATAAATTGACGCAGGGAGCAGTTTTGTATTGCTTGTTAAATAGATTTGAGGCAATGTGGGTACCATTTATATTGATGATATTCAAAGAATTATTTTCAGCATTTGCCGCTTTTCTTGCGATAAGAAAAACGGGTGAGGTACACGGCGCTGATTGGCACGGCAAATTGACGACAATTTCGCTTTACGGTATGATGGCAATGCATATAGTTTGGAACAATATACCGGCTGTATTGTCAAATATATTAGTTGGTATTTGCGTAGTGTTTATGTTGCTATCTCTTGTTATGTACAGCATAAGAAATTTAGGTATGGCAAAAAATGCTGATGTAATAGAAAAGGAAAAAGAAGTAATATGAATAAAGTTCTAAG
This sequence comes from Oscillospiraceae bacterium, assembly GCA_015065045.1. GTDB lineage: Bacteria > Bacillota > Clostridia > Oscillospirales > CAG-272 > RGIG1995. Next base: position 5,368 of record SVRB01000083.1, read on the forward strand.
ATGGCTTGATAATTTTTGGTATCATTATAAATGGCATACGATAATAGCTGTATTCGCAGCTGTTTTTCTCTGTGTGGGAATAGGGCAGATGCTTGGTAAAGAAAAAGTAGATGCTTACATAATGTATGCAGGACCCACCTCGTTTTTTCCTAATGAAATAGAGCAGATCCAGGATTCTTTTGAAAATATCGTACCTGATTTTAACGGCGATGGTAAAAAGGTCGTTGAGTTTATTGATATTACTGTCTTAACCGATAAGCAGATCGCAGAAAATAAAAAGAAAGCTCAGGAACAGGGCGTAGAATATAATCTTGATATGGAATTTGTCATGGATATGAGAAAGAAGTTCAAGCTTCAGATTCAAAGCGGCGATGCTTATTTTCTTTTGATTGATCCGGAAATGTACGAACAGGATAAAGAGGTCGGAATATATCGTAAGCTCGCTGATCTCGGAATTGAATATGAAAATACAAACGATGAAATGTCGGTAGTATTCAGAGAGACTGAATTCGGTAAATATTTTACTGTATTTGAGCAGTTCCCTGAGGATACTCTTATGTGCTTCAGAACTATGAATATCCCCTCGAAAATAAGAGGCGATAAAGAAAAAAAGAAGTACGATCAACAGCTTGAATTTTTTAAAGATATTCTTGAGTTTGAGATAGTTGAATAATAAATAAAAAACGGTATATGTTGAAAAAACATATACCGCTTTTTTGTAACCGATATTCTTAATTCAAAAAGGGTTTAGCCCTTTGACTTAGGAATAAACGAATTACAGTTCGTACATCTTACATCGGTAGGATTACTTTCGTGAGTGCCGACGTTTATCTTGTCGAGAGCACAGTAGTTTTCTGTCTGGCTGTGGTTAG
>SVRB01000084.1 GCA_015065045.1 Oscillospiraceae bacterium
GATATTCATAACGAACTCGCTTCACGCCATGTTATTGACCATAAGGTTAAACAGGAGAAAATGACAAAATGATTCTATATGATTTGCATATGCATACCTCGTTCTGCGATGGCAAAAACTCCCCCGAGGATATGATACTTGCAGGAATCAAAAATGGTCTTAAAACAATAGGTCTCTCCGGTCATTGTAACACCGGATTTGATGAAACCTATTGTATGACTAAAGACGTAATGAAAAAATATTTTGAAGAAGTAAACAGATTAAAGGCTGTATACAGGGATAAAATTCAAGTTTTATGCGGTGTAGAACAGGATTATTATGCGGGTGTTCCCTATCTTAATTTTGACTACTCGATCGGAAGCGTTCATTACGTTTATAAAAATAACGAATATATACCTGTTGACGAAAGCGAACAAATTACAGTCAACGCTGTAAACAAGCACTACAACGGCGATTACTACGCTTATGCCGAGGACTATTATGAACTCGTTGGTGACGTACTAAACAACACAAAGGCGGATATAATCGGACATTTTGATCTTATCACAAAGTTTAACGAAGGATGTAAACTCTTTGATGAAAATAATCCCCGATATATAAATGCATATAAAAAAGCAATAGACAAGCTTATTCCCTACGGTAAGCCTTTTGAAATAAATACAGGCGCTATATCTCGAGGTTACAGAACTGAAGCCTATCCTTCCCTCCCCATTTTGCAATATATAAAAGAAAAAGGCGGGACAGTTATACTTTCAAGCGACAGCCATTCAGCAGATAACCTATGCTTTGAATTTGATAGATACGAAAAAATCGCAACTGATCTTGGTTTTAAACTTTAAACAACATAGAAAAAATACCCCAACAGACGTAATTTCTGTCGGGGTAAATTTATTTTATTATATTACAAATCAGGTATCAACTTTCTTGGTTTTCCAAGAGAATTGTAAATCCACTCTACACTCGTCAAGCTTGAGTTATATAAATCAATTTGAATATTCGATCTATCATCTTTGCTGCCGCTATAATGAATATCTTTTAATGAAGTGCAATTATCAAAAGCATTTTTTTCAACCTTGATAATACTGTCGGGCATATATATTTCTGATAACTTTTCACACCAAGAAAAACAATATTCGCCAATATACCTAACTCCGTCAGGTATATAAATATTCTTCAATTCCATAGATCCCGAAAAAGCTGCATCAGCTATAAGCTTGGTTCCCTCTCTGACAGAAAATGATTCTGCGCTTGTATCATTATGCAAAATCAGATAGTCACCCAAGTAAAATCCGCCTTCATATTGATTTTCCGGAAGATATCTCATATAAGTGTAAGTAAATGCTCCGGCTCCTATACTTGTCAAATCATCGGGAAGATTTACAAAATACAAATGATACGGTTTTTCAAATGCTTTATATCCAATTTTTTTCACCGAATCCGGAACAGTGTAAGTACTACCGGCCTTATTTGGCGGATACTTAATAAGCTCAGTCATATTTTTATCAAAAAGTATACCATTAACAGTTTTAAATGAAGGGTTGTTTGCATCAACTACTATATGAGCGAGATTATAACATTCTGAAAAAGAATCCTTTCCGATAAATGTAACAGTTTTAGAAATTATGACTTTATAAACTAACGAACATCCACCAAAAGCATAATCTCCAATGGATACTATTCCTTCCGGTATCTCTACAGAAGCAAGTGAAGAACACCCTCTGAATGCTGCTTCACCAATGGTTTTTAGCGAGGAAGGAAAACTAATGCTGCGAAGGTTTACACATCCATCAAACATCAAGCGAGGAATATCAGTAACTCCTTCTTCAACAACAAGCTCCCTGATTTCCTTGCCCCACGGTGCAGAAAAATCATCGCCCATACTTCCTTCACCGCTTATAGTAAGCTTAGTTCCATCAAGCTGCCAGGTACATTCTCCCACTTTTCCTGTAGTAGCGTTTGCTGATAAAACGCATATAGAAAAAGCAGAGGCAATTACAACCAAAATTAAAAACAAATATATAATTTTTCTCATAACTACCTCCGTTAATAAATTCTTATTTATTTTATTATTTTACAAAGTCAAATTCAAAGTCATAAAGGCTTACGGTATCTCCGTCCTTTACACCATAATTTTCGAGTTTTTCAAACACTCCTGCATTTTTCAAAACCTTCTGGAAATACATAAGTGATTCATAATCTTCAAAGTTAATAGATCCCATAAGATTGTAAATCCACTCTGCCTCAACAACGTATACGCCGTTAACGTTCTTGATAAGAATATCGCGTGTACCCCTATCGTCAACAATGTTATCCTCAGGAACATAATCGGCCTCGAATATCTTCATAGGCGGAAGCTCCTTAAGCTTACTTGCAGCTCTTCTTACAAGCTCCTTAACGTTATTATTAGTCAAAGCAGAAATATAGATAAGCTCATAACCCATCTTGCTGATATAAGCCTCGAACGCTTCTTTGTCAAAATCTCCCTCTTCAATCATATCACTCTTGTTTGCCGCGATAATCTGAGGTCTGTTTGCCAAATCCTCGCTGTAATCAGCAAGCTCTGCATTTATCTTTTCAATATCTTCAATCGGGTTTCTTCCGGTCAACCCAGATACATCAACAACGTGAATAAGTAGTCTACATCTGTCTATATGTCTCAAAAATTCATGACCAAGACCTGCGCCCTCGGATGCACCCTCGATAATTCCGGGAATATCCGCAACAACGAATGAATTTTCCTCTCCTGCATCTACAACACCCAAATTAGGTGAAAGTGTTGTAAATTCATAGTTCGCTATTTTCGGTCTTGCTGCGCTTATTTTAGAAAGAAGCATCGACTTTCCAACGTTCGGGAAGCCTACCAATCCAACATCAGCAAGCATCTTGAGCTCGAAAATTACTTCTTTTTCTTCACCCTTCATACCGCTCTTTGCAAATCTCGGTATCTGTCTTGTCGGGGTTGAAAAATGTCTGTTACCCCAACCACCTCTGCCTCCCTTACAAAGCATAAAAGGCTCTTTGTTCGACATATCCTTTATGACTCTGCCACTTTCGGCATCCTTAACAACTGTCCCGAGCGGTACTTTCAAAATCAAATCATCGGCTGTCTTACCGTGGAATTTTGAATTCATACCGTCTCCGCCGTTATTAGCTATAAACTTCTTATGGTATTTATAACGGAGAAGCGTATTTTCACCCTCGTCAATCTCGAGAATAATATTTCCTCCGTTACCGCCGTCTCCGCCGTCGGGGCCGCCGTGAGAAACGTACTTTTCACGTCTGAACGATACGCATCCGTTACCGCCGTCACCTGCTTTTACATATAATTTAACCTTATCAATTATCATTTTCTTCCACCTACTTAACCGCAGAAATCATATTCTTTAATTCCTGCTCATCTATTATTTTTACACCAAGCTCTTGCGCTTTAGTGAGTTTACTTCCTGCGTCATCACCTGCTAACACATAATCCGTCTTCTTTGAAACCGAGCTGGATATTTTCCCACCATAGCTTTCTATCAAAGCACCTGCTTCATCACGCGTCATGGTCGGAAGCTTACCTGTCAAAACAAAGGTTGCACCGTTAAATATATCACCCTTTTGTTCTTCAGCTTCATACGTCATTTTTACGCCGCATAGCTTTAATTTCTCAATAAGCTCTCGCGTTTTATCGTGAGCAAAGAAATTTACAATATAATCAGCCGATACTTCTCCAATATCATCGAGTTGTGTCAACTCGTCTTGTGTTAAATTGAAAAATACGTCTATATCTCTGTATTTCTTCGCTAATGCTGTTGCTGCTACCTCACCAACCTGTCTAATTCCGAGTGCATATAACACTCTATCTAAACCTGCGTTTTTAGAATTTTCTATTGACTGAATAAGATTATCTGCAGATTTTTCTCCCATTCGTTCAAGTGAGGCAATCTTTTCTTTCTCGAGAGTGTATATATCAGAAATACTGTTCAGCATTCCGTTTTCATAAAATAACGATATAATTTGCGGGCCCATTCCGTCAATATTCATAGCACCCTTTGATGCAAAATGCTCTATAGTTCTGAGAAGCTGAGCAGGACAGTCAGCATTTGTACATCTATGGTCAGCTTCATTTTCTTCATGGAATACCGGCTCGTTACACGAAGGACATTTTTCTGGCATATCATATATCTTTACGTCGTCAGTCCTCTTTGCAAGAACAACTCTGTCAACCTCAGGAATAATATCCCCTGCCTTGTGTATTACAATTGTGTCACCGATTCTTATATCCTTTTCTCTGATATAGTTAAGATTATGAAGTGTAGCGCGGCTCACAGTCGAACCTGCAACCTTTACCGGTTCAAGCACTGCATTAGGCGTCAACACACCGGTTCTGCCAACTTGAATAACTATATCAAGAAGCTTGGTTTCTTTTTCCTCGGGTGGATATTTATAAGCAACAGCCCATTTAGGTCTTCCGCCTACTTCGCCAAGCTCATCTCTCACAGACAAAACGTCAGCCTTTATTACAGCTCCGTCAATATCAAAAGAAAGACTATCTCTCATCGAACCGATATTTTCAATTTGAGCTTCAATATCTTCGATTTTATCAGTTACAATAGCGAAGGGTAAAACCTTAAAACCTAATCCCTTCAAAAAATCTAAGGATTCGCTGTGCTTTGAAAACTCCTTATCACATTTTTGCACGTTAAATACAAAAATATCAAGCATTCTCTTAGCTGTAATCTTTGAGTCAAGCTGTCTTAAAGAGCCCGCTGCAGCATTTCTGGGGTTTGCAAACTGTTCTTTTTCCGAACGTTCCTCGTTTATCTTGTTAAAAGCCTCTCGAGGCATAAACACCTCTCCGCGAACCTCAAGATGCCCTTTATAATCAATCGTTAAAGGTATAGATTTTATTGTCTTAATATTGCTTGTGACGTTCTCGCCAACAAGACCATCGCCTCTTGTAGCGCCCCTTATAAGTTGACCGTTATCGTACACCAAAGAAACCGAAAGTCCGTCTATCTTTGGCTCAACAGAATATTCGCATCTGCCGTTTTTGTTATAAAAGCTTCTTAACTCTTCAAAAGAAAAAACGTCTGTCAAACTTCCCATAGGAACGTCGTGCTTTACCTTTTCAAACTTATCCAAAGCCTGACCGCCAACTCTCTGAGTGGGAGAGTTTTCTGTTTTATATTCAGGATATTCAGCCTCTAATTTTTCAAGCTCTCTGAACAACATATCGTATTCGTAATCGGAAATCTCGGGAGAATCCTCAACATAATACTTACGACTGTGATATTCCAATGTTTTTCTCAGATATTCTATTCTATCAACAATATTATTCATAAAAAAATAAACACCTTTCAGTCGATTAGATAATTATACCAATACACAAATTATACACCGAATTTCCGTTGACAATACATAATATATCTGTTATAATATTACCATAAAAGAACTAATTTTGCAATAATAATATAAAAAGAAAGAGGCAATTTATAATGAAAACTAAAGCTGTTAGACTTTACGGTGTAAATGACCTTCGTCTTGAAGAATTTGAACTGCCTGCGATCAAGGACGATGAAGTTCTTGTAGAGATCGTTTCAGACAGTATTTGTATGTCTTCATACAAGGCTGCAATACAGGGAGAAAACCACAAGAGAGTTCCCAACGACGTTGCTGAAAATCCCATCATTATCGGTCACGAATTCTGCGGTAAGATCGTTGAAGTTGGCGCAAAATGGAAGGATAGATACAAGGAAGGCGAAAAATTCACAATTCAGCCTGCTATAAACTATCAGGGTAAGCTTGATGCTCCCGGTTATTCATATCAATACTGCGGCGGCGCATCACAGTACGTTATTCTTCCCCACGAAGTAATGGAAATGGACTGCTTGCTTCCCTATGAAGGCGACGCATATTTCTATGGCTCATTGGCTGAGCCTATGTCTTGTATTATAGGCGCATACCACGCACAGTACCATACTACAAACGGCGTTTACGTTCATGATATGGGTATCAAAAAAGGCGGTAAGCTTGCTATTATGGCAGGTGCAGGTCCTATGGGTATGGGCGCTATTGACTACGCTATACACGTTGATCCCCGTCCCTCTCTCGTTGTTGTAACAGATATTGATACAGCAAGACTTAACAGAGCTGCTGAAATCATTACTGTT
>SVRB01000085.1 GCA_015065045.1 Oscillospiraceae bacterium
ATGCGGGAACTGTAATAACTGCCTGAGTTACGGGTGTTCCGAGGTATGCTTCTGCATCTGCCTTAAGCTTCTGAAGAATCATAGAAGAAATTTCCTGAGGTGAATAAGACTTGTCGTCTACGTTTACCTTATAATCTGTACCCATTTCTCTCTTAACAGACATAATTGTTCTGTCGGGGTTTGTGATACCCTGTCTCTTTGCAACCTGACCTACCATTCTTTCGCCGGTCTTTGAGAATGCAACAACCGAGGGAGTAGTTCTCGAACCTTCGGGATTGGGTATAACAATAGGCTCGCCGCCTTCATATACTGCTACACAAGAGTTTGTAGTACCTAAGTCAATTCCAATAATTTTTGCCATAATATTTTTCCTCCGTATATATGTTAATTTTATATTTTTCTAAATTCAGTTTGCAACCTTAACCATTGCATATCTTATGATCTTGTCGCCTTTTTTATATCCCTTGCTAAAGGTTTCAATAACCATATTTTCACCAAAGCCTTCATCTTCCACATGCATTACCGCGTTATGAAAATTGGGATCGAATTCCTTGTTATCGGTTTCGATTTCTTCAACCCCCATCTTTGCGAAGATATCCTTCATCATATTGAGAGTCATAGTAACCCCTTCGCCGAGATTTCCGCTGTCAGCAAAGCTAACCGCGCGTTCAAGGTTATCAAGAATCGGAAGTAATTCCTTAACAGCGTCCACGTAAGCATCGCTGTATATTCCCTCTTTTTCCTTTGCAACTCTTTTTCTGAAGTTATCGTATTCAGCCACAATGCGAAGGTACTTATCTGTCTGTTCTGCAAGCTTTTCGTTTGCAGAATCAAGCTCCTTTTTCATTTCATCGAGTTCTTTTTTGGAGCATTTCTTTTCTTTTTTTGCAGATTCGGTATTCTTTTCCTGTTCTGCCTCTGTGTTCTCCAAAACTTCTTCTACAGTTTCATTCATCTGTTCAGTCATTTTCTCCTCCGTTTTTACCATCGGGCAAGCTGTTTTGATTTACGTCAAACATGCCCCTAATATTCTCTGACAACAAATCAAGCGTCGTTACTACCTTTGAATAGTCCATTCTGCGAGGACCGATCACTCCGATAGCGCCAACCACTCTGTCGTTTGCCGTTATAGTCTTAAAAATAAGCGTCGAGTTGCTCATTATATCAACTGAGTTTTCTTTACCGATAAGTATGTTTATTATATCCTTCTGGGAATTGCTTATAAGATTTATAATATCCTCTTTTTGCTCAAGCATTCCTATAAGCGAACGAAGCTCCGAGCGGTTTGAATATTCGGGAAACTCAAGCAATCTGTTTACCTGCTCGACCTTTACGTCCCCTCGGTCTATCTCGTTCACCGTATCGTAAATACATTTAATTATCGGCTCTACAATCGCTTCATATCCAAACATACATCTCTGTATCTCTACAATGGATGAATAAGAAAGCTCTTGTATCTCTCTGCCCGCAATATAACTGTTCAACAGCTCGTTCAATCGTTCCGTTACCATAACGTTTATTTCAGCAGAGGTTTTTATAAGCTTCGTCTTAGCAACACCGGTATTCGATACCATAACAAGCACAAAGCTGTGATCGTCAACGTATACGGTGTTGAAATTCGTAATGACCACCTTGAGAAGTCTCGGCTTAACGGTGATTGCCGTATAATTCGTTATACTTGAAAACAGTCTTCCCGCCTGCTCGATTATCCTGTCAAGCTCGGCTTCCTTTGACTTTTTTAAGTTATCAAGCTGTTCAAGCTCGTCTCTGGTAAGTCTGTATCTCTCCATAAGAGAATCAACGTAAAATCTGTATCCAAGTTCGGACGGAATTCTTCCCGCCGACGTATGAGGCTGTTCAAGATACCCCAATTCCTCAAGCTCTGCCATCTCGTTTCTTATCGTTGCCGATGAAAAAGCTATGTTGTTATTCTGTGTGAGGTATTTTGAACCTACAGGTTCGCCCTTGTCTATATGCGCATCAATAATGGCGCGGAGTATCTTCTTCTTTCTTTCGCTGAGTCCATCGCCCTTGTCGTACATATACCATTCCCCTCACTTTCTTTTTACGTCTTTTGATAAACTGTTTTAGCACTCAAACAACACAAGTGCTAAGCGCTATATACAATGTACCATTATCACTCGCCGTTGTCAAGTGCTAAAACATATATTATTGTTAAAATTTTATTAAATTTCTATTCTTTTTATAAAAAATCTACTATAATACAAATATAGACATTTTTTACTACGTTTATGTAGTTTCAACACATTTGACAACAATAACGGAGAGTTACAAAAATGAAAACGATGTTAAAGTATCTGATACCGTTAAAAAAACGTATGACGGTAGGTTTCATAATCAAATGTTCGGGTACTATGATCGAGCTTTTGATACCTTATATCCTGACACACATACTTAGAAACGTTGTTGCTACAGAAAATATTTACAAGGTACTTTTCTGGGGAACACTTATGCTTGTGTGTGCGACCTCTGCTTGTATATGCAACGTTGTCGCAAACAGAATGGCTGCAAAGGTATCCAAGATCTTCTCAGAAAGAATGCGAAAAGATCTGTTCGAAAAAACAATGAAGCTTTCTGCACGTCAGACAGACCGTTTTTCAATTCCGTCACTTGAATCAAGAATTACAACGGATACTTATAACGTACATAACTTTATAGGTACAATGCAAAGAATGGGTGTCAGAGCTCCCATACTTCTGCTCGGCGGAATTATCATAACAATGATAATGGACAGCTTCCTCTCTCTTGTTATGATCGCAATACTGCCTTTTATATTCGTAACAGTTTTCACAATATCAAAAAAGGGTGTCCCTCTCTATACAGGCGTTCAGAAATCAGTTGACAGTATGGTTCGCGTTGTGAGAGAAGATACTCAGGGTATACGCGTGATCAAGGCGTTGTCGAAAAACAATTACGAAAACCGCCGCTATGACAAAGTAAACCTTAAGCTTTCAAAAGATGAGAGATATGCTGGAACTATTATGGGTATTGTAAACCCCATAATGACTATGCTTATGAACTTCGGTATTACAGCCGTTGTCGCCGTCAGCGCTTTGCGTGTTTCGAAAAACCTTTCCTCTCCTGAGACCGTTATTGCATTTATGCAGTATTTTACACTTATATCAATGGCTATGATGTCAGTTTCAAGAATGTTCGTTATGTACACGAAATGCGCGGCTTCTGCAAGCAGAATCGCAGAGGTACTTAACACTCCCGTTGACTTAGACGTTATCGAAAGCACTAACGAAACAACACTCAATACAGATGCGCACATCGTATTTAAAGACGTTTGTTTTTCTTATCTCGGAAAAACAAATCAGCTTGAAAACATTAGTTTCTCGCTCAAAAAGGGCGGAAGTCTCGGTGTTATCGGCGCGACGGGATGCGGTAAATCAACGATCATAAAGCTTTTGATGCGTTTTTATGACACCACAAGCGGTCAGATATTTATAAACGGAAGAGATATCAGAACTATTCCGAAAGAAGAGCTTACAAACATGTTCGGCGTTTGTTTACAGAATGACTTTTTGTACGCCGATACAATAGAAGAAAATATTATTTTCGGACGTGATCTGTCGCACGACGACGTGGTAAAGGCTGCTAAAATTGCGCAAGCAGACGACTTTATCTCATCGTTCCCCGACGGATATGATCACCTCCTTTCACCCAAAGCAACAAACATTTCAGGCGGTCAAAAGCAGCGTATTTTGATATCACGAGCAATTGCCGCGCGTCCCGATATACTTATACTCGACGACAGCTCATCGGCTCTTGACTATAAGACAGATGCAAACTTAAGAATTGCACTCAAAGAGAATATGACCGATTCAACAATAGTTACAGTAGCGCAGAGAGTCAGCTCAATTAAGGACTGTGATATTATAATCGTACTCGACAACGGAAAGATAATCGGATTCGGCAAGCACGAATACTTACTCGAAAATTGTACCGAATACAAAGAAATCAGCGACTCACAGATGGGAGGTGCCCTCCTTGACTAGAGCTCAGTATAACGCAAAACATAACACAAAATTGGATGGCAAGACCACAAGACACATTATTGTCAGACTTGGAAAATATGTATTTAGACATTGGTATTTGTTTATCCCCGCAATACTTTTTACACTTGCATCAAACCACCTTTCACTTATGGGCCCCGCTTTCTCGGGTAAAGCGATAGACGCTATAGCAAACGAAAACGGTGTTAATTATCCTGTCGTTTGGAATAACGTAATAAAAATGCTTATTTGTTACTTCTTCTCTGCCGTTTTGTCATACTGTCTTGCAGTGATAATGGTTCACCTCAGCCAGAGAATAGTTTACACTATGCGTAAACAGCTTTTTGAAAAGCTGAACACCCTTCCCGTTACTTATTTTGACAAGACTCCCGTTGGCGATATTGTCAGCCATATTTCTTACGATATAGATACGATCAACAGCACACTTTCTCACGACTTGGTTCAGGTAATGGCAAGCTCGTATACGGTTTTGGGATCACTTATATTTATGTGGCATATATCAAAGCCAATGTTGCTCGTTTTTGCTATAACCGTTCCGATTTCGATTTGGTTTACAAGATATAAGTCGAAAAAGGTAAGACCTCTTTTCAGAGAAAGATCGAGAAAATACGGAGAACTGAACGGTTACGCCGAAGAAATGCTTTCGGGCTGCCCTTCGATAAGAGCTTACGGAAAAGAAAACGTTATCTGCGGAAGATTTAATAACCGCAATACAGAAACGATGAACGCTTATTACAGAGCTGAATATCACGGCGCGGCTTTGGGCCCTTCGGTAAACTTTATAAATAACCTCTCTATCTCCCTTGTAACAATTCTCGGCGGAATACTTTATATGTATTCGCAGAACGGAGTTTTTGTGGCAGGAACATTGTTCTTTATTTCGCTTGGTCAGGTTGCGGAATTTGTTCAGTATTCAAGAAAGTTTGCCGGACCTATAAACGAATTTGCAAACATATTGCACGAGTTCCAATCGGCTTTCTCGGCGGCAGAAAGAGTTTTCAGAATACTTGATGAACCGTCAGAGCCTAAGGATTCCGAAAATGCTATCGAGTTTTCAAAGGTTGAAGGTAAGGTAGATTTTAAAAACGTATGCTTTGGCTATACAGAGAAAAAACGTGTTTTGAATAACGTTTCCGTAACGGCAGAACCCGGTAAGACTATCGCCATTGTAGGCCCTACGGGCGCAGGTAAGACTACGATAATAAATCTGCTTATGAGGTTTTATGACGTAAATTCGGGCGAAATCAAGCTTGACGGAGTCAAAATTACCGATATAAAGAGATATGACTTGAGAAAAGCTTACACAATGGTGTTGCAGGATACGTGGCTGTTTAACGGTACGATTTTTGATAATATCGTTTACGGCAGAGAAAATGCTACAAAAGAAGAGGTTGAACAGGCGGCAAAGGCGGCAAGAATTGATAAGTATATAGAAAGCCTTCCCGACGGATATATGACTAATATTTCCGATGACGGAGTTAATATTTCAAAGGGACAGCGTCAGCTTATTACGATTGCAAGAGCAATTCTTTCAGATGCACCTATGCTTATTCTTGATGAAGCAACGTCGAACGTTGACTCAAGAACCGAAATCAAAATACAGGAAGCGTTGAACGAGCTTATGAAAGGCAGAACGTGCTTTATAATCGCACATAGACTTTCGACTATACAAAATGCAGATTGCATTCTTGTTTTGCAGAACGGCGAGATTACAGAACACGGTACTCACGACGAGCTTTTGAAAAAAGGCGGATTCTATAGTACACTTTATAATTCTCAGTTTAACTAAACTAAGGCGACCTTAATAGGTCGCCTTTTAAAATACCATAAATTAATATTTTTCTCTCCCTCAGTCTTTTTGTTTACGCAAAACGGGCGACCCCTCCCCTACCAATATTAATATTGTCTTACAAAAACAATAAATCTTCCACAAACACGGGGGAAACCGGAGGGGGTGTCCCCCTCGGTCGTTTCAAGGGTGGGTTCAAAGGGAGGGGAAATCGAAATCCCCTCCC
>SVRB01000086.1 GCA_015065045.1 Oscillospiraceae bacterium
TGAACTACCAGGCCATTGGTGGGAACAATAGGGCTCGAACCTATGACCCTCTGCTTGTAAGGCAGATGCTCTCCCAGCTGAGCTATGCTCCCATCTATGCGGCGAGGATTATTATAGCACAGCACCTCAAATTTGTCAACACCTTTTTTTATTTTTTTTAAACTTTTTTTCTTTTTGCTTTTTTAGCCAAAAAACGCCTTATTTTTCCCGAATTTTACTGCAACTTGCTCTATGCTGATAAGAATTTTCAAAAAACACCTTGTAATATTTTTAAATATTATATATAATATAAAAATAATTGTTATAAATCTTAAGCACGGAGGATCCTTATGTTGGTCATAGGATTAACGGGCGGAACGGGTTCCGGAAAAGGCACCGTCTGCCAAAAATTCTTAAAATACAATATAAACTCTATCGACACCGACCAAACCTCTCGTCAGGTCTGCGCCGCAGGAACGCCGTGCCTTAACGAGCTTGTCGACACCTTTGGTTCTTGTATTTTAAATCCCGACCAAACACTCAACCGCCAAGAGCTTGCAAAAATCGCCTTCTCCGACAAAGATAAGCATTTAAAATTAAACAGCATTACGCATAAATATATCTTAGCCGAGGTTCGCAAACAAATAGAGGCTGAAACAAAAAAAGGCGCTAACGCTATTATCGTCGACGCCCCCTTGCTCTTCGAAAGCGGCTTTGACAAAGAATGTGACTTTATAATAGCTGTTACAGCTTCAGCTGAAACCCGTATTCAAAGGATAATTAAACGAGATAACATATCGTTTGAAACGGCAAAGCTGCGTTTAAGCAAACAAGGAAACGACGAGTTTTATACGTCTAAAGCAGACTATATAATAACCAACGACGGCAACCCTGAGAACCTTGATATACAGATAGACAAAATTTACTCTATGATTACGACAAAATAGTACACACAAATCGGAGTTACAATATGATACAGAAACTTGAACAGATAGAAATTAAATTTGAAAATATCCTTTCCAAGCTCGAACAGCCCGAAACTGTTACAAACCAAGAAGAATACACAAAACTGATGAAAGAGCATAAAACCCTTATGCCCATAGTCGAAAAATTCCGCGAATACAAAAAAGCAGAGACTGCCGTTTTGGAAAGCGAAGAGATGATGAAAGAACAGCTCGACCCTGAATTCAAAGCTCTTTGCGAGGAAGAATACAAGCAGGGCAAGATCGATATGCAGAGAATAAACGAAGAATTGAAAATTCTTCTCCTTCCCAAAGACCCCGATGACGACAAAAACGTAATCGTTGAAATAAGAGCGGGCGCAGGCGGAGAAGAAGCTGCCCTCTTTGCAGGCGTATTATATAGAATGTATTCAATGTACGCTGAAAGCGCGGGATTCAAAACCGATACCATCAGCTCAAATGAAACGGGGCTTGGAGGCTTCCGCGAAATTTCGTTTATGGTTGAGGGCGACGGTGCATACAGCAAGTTAAAATTTGAAAGCGGAGTTCACCGAGTACAAAGAGTTCCCGAAACGGAAACGTCAGGCAGAATACACACTTCAACTGTAACGGTTGCCGTTCTCCCCGAGGTTGAAGACGTTGCAATAGAAATCAACCCCGCAGACGTAAAAATAGAATCCTGTAAATCAAGCGGTGCTGGTGGTCAGCACGTAAACAAAACCGAATCCGCCGTTAGACTTACACACCTTCCGACAGGAATCGTTATTGAATGCCAGGAAGAACGCTCCCAGTTCAAAAACAGAGATAAGGCTATGAAGCTCCTCCGCACTAAGCTTTACGATATGAAGCAGAGCGAGCAGAATGAAAAAATTGCATCCGCAAGAAAAAGTATGGTAGGTACGGGCGACAGAAGCGAAAAGATCCGTACTTACAACTACCCTCAGGGCAGAATCACCGACCACAGAATCGGTCTGTCCATCTTCTCTATGGAAAACTTTTTGAACGGTAACATCGGGGATATGATTGACGCTTTGATCAC
The DNA here is from genome assembly GCA_015065045.1 of Oscillospiraceae bacterium. Taxonomy (GTDB): domain Bacteria; phylum Bacillota; class Clostridia; order Oscillospirales; family CAG-272; genus RGIG1995. Next base: position 1,981 of record SVRB01000086.1, read on the forward strand.
AGCCGATACCGCCGAAAGACTTAAGAACTCCTAAAGTATATACAGTAAGGATAAAGCAAAATGCAGACACTTTTGATAAATGATGTCAACAAAGAGAATATACAAAAAGCCGCTGATATTATAAAGCTTGGCGGTCTTGTGGTTATGCCCACGGAAACTGTATACGGTCTCGGAGCCAATGCCCTTGACAAAACTGCAGTAACCAACGTATACAAAGCCAAAGGACGTCCGATGGACAATCCGTTGATAGTCCACCTTGCAAACGCAGAAGATGCAGAAAAGTACGCTTATACAAACGAGCTTTTCTATAAGCTTGCAGAAAAGTTTATGCCGGGGCCATTGACGATTATTTTGCCCAAAAAAGATACTATCCCTTATGAAGTAACCTGCGGTCTTGATTCGGTTGCCATACGAGTTCCGTCAAACAAAATAGCGCACGATTTGATAGAAACCTCCGGCTGTCCTATTGCCGCACCATCGGCAAACCTTTCGGGAAAGCCGAGTCCCACAAGCTTTGCTCACGTTGTTGAAGATATGAACGGCAGAGTTGATGCGATAATCGACGGCGGCGAATGTGACATCGGACTTGAATCTACAGTTATTATAATAAAAGGCGAAAGCGCAGAAATACTCCGCCCCGGAAAAATAACGTACGAAGAATTATGCGAGATCATCCCCGATATAAAAATCAATCAAGCGGTAAAAAATGAATGTAAAGATATAAAACCTGCAAGTCCCGGTATGAAATACCGACACTACGCTCCATCAGCTCCGGTTTTGCTTGTTGAGGGAGAGGATGAAGACGTTATAAGCTTTTTCAGAAATAAGCAAGAAACCGAAAACTGCGGTATTCTTTGTTTTACGGAGGACTTAGAAAAGCTTTCTCTGAAAAACATTCTGACGTTCGGAAAAAGCGACGACGAAGAAGCTCAAGCGCACGAGCTTTTCGATAAGCTCCGCCGATTTGATTCGATGAACGTTGAAAAAATATACGCAAGAATCCCCTCGGATAAGGGTGTCGGACTTGCAGTATATAACAGACTTATACGTGCGGCAGGCTTTGGAATAATCAAAGCAAATAACATACAGGAGTACAAAAATGGCAAGAAAGAAAAAGAGCACAGAGATAATCGAAGAACAGCTCCCTGAAGCTATACCTGTAATTCAGCCTATAACAGAAACTATCGAAAAAAACTATATGCCCTACGCGATGAGCGTTATTATTTCCCGTGCTATCCCCGAGATAGACGGTTTTAAGCCCTCTCACCGTAAGCTTCTTTATACTATGTACAAAATGGGACTTATGACGGGCAACAGAACAAAAAGCGCTAACATCGTTGGTCAAACTATGAAGCTTAACCCCCACGGCGACGCATCTATATACGAAACGATGGTCAGACTTACCAAGGGTAATGAAGCCCTCCTTCATCCTTTTGTTGACTCAAAAGGAAGCTTTGGTAAACACTACAGTCGCGATATGGCATACGCTGCGGCACGTTATACGGAAGCAAAGCTCGCTCCGATATGCTCGGAAATATTCAGAGGCATTGATAAAAACGCCGTTGAATTTATCCCCAACTACGATAACTCAATGACAGAGCCGACGTTGTTGCCGACAGCGTTCCCGAACGTGCTCGTATCTCCTAATATGGGTGTTGCCGTTGGTATGGCAAGTTCAATTTGCTCGTTTAACTTAAACGAAATATGCGACGGTACGATACAGCTCCTCAAAAACCCGAAAACAGATATTGAAAAAATACTCGATATAATAAAAGCTCCCGACTTCCCTTGCGGCGCGTCGATCATTTACAACAGAGATCAGATGCGCGAAATATACGAAACGGGTGCCGGAAGCATTAAGCTCCGCGCAAGATACACTTACGATAAAGAAGCTAACTGTATCGACGTAATAGAAATACCCTACTCTACCTCTATTGAAGCTATCATGAAGCGTATGACTGACCTTGTAAAAGAAGGTAAATTAAAAGAGGTAACAGACTTCCGTGACGAAATCGACCTTAACGGATTTAAGCTTACTATCGACCTTCGCAGAGGCACTGACCCCGACAAGCTTATGGTCAAGCTTTATAAGCTGACACCCCTTGAAGATAACTTTAGCTGTAACTTTAACGTACTCGTCGATATGGTTCCGAAGCAGATGGGCGTTACAGAGCTTCTCACTGAATGGATCAAATTCAGAATGGGTTGCGTTAAACGTGAGCTTCAGTACGAATATGACAGAAAGAGCGAAAAGCTTCACCTTTTGCTCGGTCTTGGAAAGATCATACTTGATATAGACAAGGCTATTCAGATAATCAGAGATACAAAGAGTGAAAAAGACGTTATCCCCAACCTTATGGCAGGCTTTGATATTGATGAGATTCAGGCTAACTATATTGCAGATATCAAGCTCCGTAACCTTAACTTAGAGTATATTATAAACAGAGTTAAGGAAATCGAATCCTTACAGAAAGAAATAGCAGAGCTTAAGGATACTATTGAAAACGATTCTAAGATCAAAGCAGTTATCGCAAAACAGCTCAAGGAAATAAAAGAAAAATTCGGTCAGCCGAGAAAGACTCAGCTCGTTTACGATTATGACGTTTCTGAATACAACGAGGATGAATACGTTGAAAATTATAACGTTAAGCTGATTCTTACAAGAGACGGATTCTTTAAAAAGATAACCCTTGTTTCTCTCAGAGGTAACGATGAGCAGAAGTTCAAAGAGGGCGACGAGATCAGAGTTGAAGAAAGCGCGACGAATATGGATGAGATCGTGTTCTTCTCCGATAAATGCCAGATGTATAAGGCAAAGCTCAGAGATTTTGAATGCCACAAGGCTTCTTCACTCGGCGATTACGTTCCTGCAAAGCTCGGCTTTGACGAGGACGAAAAGGTCGTTTATATGAAGGTGCTTAACGAATATAAAGAAAGCGACAGGTTTGTATTTATATTCGAAAACGGTAAGGCGGTAAAGGTTCCGGTTACAGCTTATGAAACAAAGTCAAACCGCAAAAAGCTTACGGGCGCTTATTCTTCAGCTTCGCCTATCGTTGCAGTATTCCATGAGGAACAGCCGTTTGACGTGTTGATCATTTCGGATAATAACAGAGCTATTATGATAAATACAAAGCTTATTACAGAAAAGACGACCCGCTCATCACAAGGCGCTTCCGTGTTTAAACTTACTGCAAAACAGAAGGTGGCAAAAGCAGTACGTGATTTTGATGAAAAATATCCAAACGGTAAGAACTGCAGAAAAATAAAGGTTCCCGCAACAGGCTCGGCTCTTGACTGAAAAATTGGGTATTGAATATTTAGAGAACTTATGATATAATTTAGTTGTATTTAATGATTTAACAAAAAACACATTTAATGATAGAGGTGAAAAAAATGGCAGACTCTAAGAAGAAAAGAACAAAGGCAGATAGAGATAAGTTGGCTATTAGAATCGTATGCGCTGTAATGGGCGGTCTTATGATCCTCGGTACTGCTGCTACTGCAATCCAGTTGCTCTTTGCTTAATATTTAGACATAAGAAACACTCCCTTACGTAAGGGAGTGTTTTTTGTTTATACACCAATGCGGGCGGACAAACGAATCCGCCCCTACAGGATTAGGATTTATTATTCGCAATTTTTTATAAAATGGGGCGTCGAGACGCCGCCCCCTACCAATATCAA
>SVRB01000002.1 GCA_015065045.1 Oscillospiraceae bacterium
GACGCTTAACCTCACCCGAAGACCATGATCTGATCTTTTCGGGGTCAGCCAGACTAATGCGTATAGAGTCAAATATATTATGTTCCATGCTCTGTTCCATTTTCTTTTCTCCTTCCATCAGTCATCACCCAAATCATCGTCGTAATCCTCTCCGTCATCGTCGGAGTAGTATTCGTCATCATCGTCTATATCTTCTTCAACGAAGTTGTCCATAACGTCATCAGTTACAACACTTTCGCCTACTTCTTCTGCAGTTACGTAAGTTCCTGCTTCGCTCTCGTCTTCACCGATCTTAGCAAGCTCAATTTCATTTCCGTCCTTATCCAAAACGCAAACATCAAGAGCAAGTGCCTGGAGTTCCTTAACAAGAACCTTGAATGATTCGGGAATACCGGGACGAGGAATGTTCTGTCCCTTAACGATAGCCTCGTATGTCTTAACACGTCCTGTAACGTCGTCAGACTTAACGGTAAGAATTTCCTGAAGTGTGTATGCAGCACCGTAAGCTTCAAGTGCCCAAACTTCCATTTCACCGAAACGCTGACCGCCGAACTGAGCTTTACCGCCCAAAGGCTGCTGTGTAACAAGCGCATAAGGACCTGTAGAACGAGCGTGGATCTTATCGTCAACGAGGTGGTGGAGCTTGAGGTAGTACATTACACCAACTGTAACGGGGTTATCGAACGCTTCACCTGTTCTGCCGTCGTAAAGAATTGACTTACCGTCAACAATCTTGAGCTTTCCTGCTTCAAGAAGTTCTTTCATATATTCTTCGTTAGCAACTTCTTCATCCGCAAGTCTTCTGATATCCTTGTCTCCGTTGTCGTTTATAACTTCTTCGAACAAAGGCTTGCCTGTAACGTTTTCGTTAGGCAATACATCACGGTAAAGTCCTGCCATTGTAAGACATTCTGTAATATCCTTTTCTGTTGCACCGTCGAATACGGGAGTCATAACCTTCCAGCCCATCTTTCTCGCAGCCATACCGAGATGCACTTCAAGCACCTGACCAATATTCATTCGAGAAGGAACGCCGAGGGGGTTAAGAACTATATCAAGGGGAGTACCGTCTGCCAAGAAAGGCATATCTTCGGGAGGAAGAATACGTGAAACGACACCCTTGTTACCGTGACGTCCGGCCATCTTGTCACCTACGGAAATCTTTCTCTTCTGCGCAACGTATACCTTTACTACCTTGTTTACGCCGGGAGGAAGATCATCGGAGTTGTCTCTTGAGAATACTTTTACGTCAACAACAACACCCGATTCACCGTGAGGCAATCTGAGAGACGTATCTCTTACTTCTCTTGCCTTTTCACCGAAAATAGCGCGGAGAAGTCTTTCTTCTGCTGTAAGGTCTGTTTCACCCTTAGGTGTAACCTTACCTACAAGAATATCGCCTGCCTTTACTTCTGTACCCTTTCTTACGATACCTTCAGGAGTCAAATCCTTGAGACCGTCAGCACCAACGTTGGGGATTTCACAAGTAATTTCTTCCGGACCAAGCTTTGTGTCACGGGATTCATGCGAATATTCTTCTATATGAATAGATGTATATACATCATCACGAACAAGACGTTCGTTAAGCAATACAGCGTCCTCGTAGTTATAACCTTCCCAAGTCATAAATCCGATGAGCGCGTTCTTACCGAGAGCAATTTCGCCCTTATCTGTAGCGGGACCGTCTGCGATAACCTGTCCCTTTTCGATATACTCACCGCATTTTACTATCGGGATCTGGTTAATACAAGTACCCTGGTTAGATCTCTTAAACTTGATAAGTCTGTAAGCGTCTTTTCTACCGCTTGATGTACGGATAATGATCTCATCAGCACATACGCGTTCAACAAGACCGCCTTCTTTTGCAACTACAACAACACCTGAGTCAACAGCTGCCTTGTACTCCATACCTGTACCAACGATAGGAGAATCTGTTACAAACAACGGAACTGCCTGCTTCTGCATGTTTGAACCCATCAACGCACGAGAGTTGTCGTCGTTTTCAAGGAAGGGGATCATAGCTGTAGCAACAGATACAACCATCTTAGGAGATACGTCCATGTAATCGCCCTGAGATGCATCTATTTCAATGATATCAGCCTGATGTCTTGCAGTTACTCTCTTGTTTACAAACTTATTGTCTTCTGTCAAAGGCTCGTTAGCCTGAACAACAGTATAGTTATCTTCTATATCAGCTGTCATATATTCAACTTCATCAAGAACTACGCCTGTTTCTTTATCTATACGTCTGTAAGGCGCTTCGATAAATCCGTAATCGTTAATTCTCGCATAAGTTGAAAGATATGAAATCAAACCGATGTTAGGACCTTCGGGAGTTTCGATAGGACACATTCTACCATAGTGTGTATAGTGAACGTCACGAACTTCGAAGGACGCACGGTCTCTTGAAAGACCACCGGGACCGAGAGCTGACAAACGACGCTTGTGTGTAAGCTCTGCCAAGGGATTGTTCTGGTCCATAAACTGTGACAACGGTGATGAACCGAAGAATTCACGGATAGCAGTAACAACAGGTCTTATATTAATGAGATTTTCAGGGCTCAATGTATCGTTGTCCTGAATTGTCATTCTTTCCTTAACGATCTTGTCCATACGTGAGAAACCGATTCTGAGCTGGTTCTGGAGAAGCTCACCAACACAGCGCAAACGACGGTTACCCAAATGGTCAATGTCATCAACTGTTCCGATATCATGAGCGAGACCAACGAGATAGTTGATCGATGCAAAAATATCATCCTTTGTTATATGCTTAGGAGAAAGCTCAGCAATTCTTGCCTTAGCTTCTTCAATAATTCTTTCCTTATCGCCTTCGCAGCTTTCAGCGATTTCGAGCATAACAGAAAGTCTTGCCTTTTCGTTTATGCCTGCTTCCTTAAGATCAAAGCCGAATACAGTTTCAGGATATACCATACCGTTAGAGAATATCTTAAGCGTATTTCCGTCCTGTGTATATACTGTAGCTTCGTTAACACCGCACTTTTCGATATTCATCGCAATTTCGCGTGTTATTTCTACACCGGCATCGTAAAGGAACTCACCTGTAATGGGGCTTACAACGGGAAGAGCAAGTGTTCTGCCTGTCAATCTGTTTGCAATTCCCATCTTCTTATCAAACTTGTATCTACCAACGTTTGCAAGGTCGTAACGTTTGGGATCAAAGAAGAGGTTGTTTATAAGAATCTGCGCGCTTTCAACCAACGGAGGTTCACCGGGACGAAGCTTCTTATAGATTTCCTTCAACGCTTCATCACCAACAGTTGTTCCGTTCTTCTGCGCTTCCTGATTCATGCCGTCCTTTTCAAGAGTCTGAACGATCTTGGGATCTTCACCGAACAATGCCTTAACTTCAGCATCACTCTCAACGCCCAAAGCACGAATAAGTACAGTTACGGGAATCTTACGGTTTTTATCTATACGAACGTAGAATACGTCATTTGCATCTGTTTCGTATTCAAGCCATGCACCGCGATAAGGAATAACAGTAGCAGTGTAAAGCTTCTTACCTGTCTTATCAATTGTACTATCATAGTACATACCGGGTGAACGAACGATCTGAGAAACAATTACTCTTTCAGCGCCGTTGATTACGAACGTTCCGTTTTCGGTCATAAGCGGGAAATCGCCCATAAATACGTTCTTGTCAACAACTTCTCCCGTTTCCTTATTGTACATACGTACAGTAACTCTCAACGGAACAGCATAGTTTACGTCTCTTTCCTTACATTCTTCAACAGGGTACTTGGGGTTGGGATCAACTGTATAATCCACAAACTCAATGTAAATATTGCCGGAATAGTCAACAATAGGTGACACATCACGCAATACTTCCTTCAGACCTTCTTCAAGGAACCACTGATATGATTTTTTCTGTACCTCAATCAAATTGGGCATGTCGAGCGTTTCGTCGATTTTAGAAAAACTCATTCTTACATTTGTTCCAAGCTTATGGGGCTTGACCATGCAACAATCACTCCATTCAAATTAATAGGCATACCAAAAAGTCCCCCTGGCCTACACTCTTTTTTTCTTCCGCTACCCCTACGGCATGCTGGTTACAGCCGAATTATAAGCTGCGGAAAAATCAAAGACTGCACTCCACGGAAATCCAGTGGTATGTCCTCAACATTCATTATTCAGAAACCGCTTTGTTTAAAAAAAGCAGTATACTTTCTTTGTTTTTTCAACCCATAGTGTTTTCGGAACCTCTTCTGATAACACTATTCGGGCAGTATATAATATTATCATTATTTACAATAATTGTCAACAGATTTTTCTCCCCTGAACTAAAATTAACAAAAAATTAATATTTCAAAAAAATTACAAAAAGACTTGATTTTTGGCAAAAAGTATGGTAGTATATACACTTGATAGACGTAGAAGTTATTCAGGGAGGTGAAATACATGCCTAACATTAAGTCCGCAAAGAAGCGTGTTAAAACTATCGAGGCTAAAACCTTACAGAACAAAATGCTTAAAACTGCTCTCAAAACTGCTATAAAGAAGTACGAAGCAGCTATCGAAGCAGGCGAAAAGGAAGTTGCAGCAGAAACATACAAGGCTGCTGTTAAGAAGCTTGACAAGGCAGTTGCACAGGGTCTTCTCCACAAGAACGCTGCAGCTCGTAAAAAGAGTCAGTTCACTCGCAAGCTCAACTCAGTAAACGCGTAAGTTTAGACAATGAATATGCTAACTCATTTAAACGTGAGTTAGCATTTTTATTTTTCTGCAGAAACAACACAAAATAAAAAATGCACACCAACGTGTGCATTTTTGCTTTTATTGATATGTCGAATAACCGTCTCTTCTCTTTCTGGCAGCCGACTCAAAATTAGGAATCGTTCCCAAAACAGACAAGCCGTATTTTTCCTTAACAACTTCACCATCAGAAATAGTGTTATCAAAATACATAATTATAAGTATAACAAAACAAGATATAGCAAAGGATACAATCAAGCCGAGTGCAACATTTCTTACAACGTTAGGGGAAACAGGCAGAGGATTCACCTTAGCGCCATCTTCCTCGAGTATCGAAACACCGATACCTGCAACGTTACGAACGATCATATCAGGAGCTTCAGCAGCAACTATGTTACAAACCAAAGCAGATAACTCGGGATCATCAGTTTTTGAAACCACTTCTATAAAGTTGGATTCGCCCATCTGAGAATAGGAAATCGCTGCCTTTATTTCCTTAGCAGTAAACTCTTCGCCTGTTTGCTCCTCAAGTCTTGTAGCAACCTTCTCAATCATCTCATCATGCTCAAGAACAAGCACACAGCTTTCTACGAGTTTCAAGGTTGTTTGAATGTCATTTATATTAACACCGGATGTCCAGTCTGTATTGTTAACGCTAATAGTAACCTTTGATGAGTACATTGGTGTTGCAACAAACGTAGAATAAGCAAATGCACCGGACGCGCCAATAATGCAACACAATAAAATAATCAACCAATTATCGAGCACTCTTTTGAAATAGGCCTTTAAATCAAAGTTTTCCATCGTCTTCTCCATAATACTTCCCTTTCATTGTAATTAGAGTATCAACTTTTATCAGTATAACACGTTTTTACAAAAAAATCAATACAATTTATCATTTTATTAAATTTATAGTGTTAACTTATTTTTATCAATTTTTTAACATAAACACACGCACCAAACAAACACCGCAGAAAAACTCCCGAAACATCGGCTATATAGTATAATATGTAAATAAATGCATTTATTTCTTGAAATATTCTTGACATAGTTTGAAAGGTGTAGTATCATTAAAGGGTATAGATCACTTACGCGTTATTTATAAAATTACGCTATTTTTACTATAAGGAGATGCAAATATAATGAAGGTATTAGCAATAGGATGCCATCCCGATGATATCGAAATCGGATGTGCAGGAACTCTCGCAAAATATAAAAAGCTCGGTCACGAAGTTACCGTTGTTCACGTTTGTAACGGAAACCTCGGACACGTTATAATCGAACCCGAAGAACTCGGCAAAATGCGTATTCAGGAAGCTAAGAACGCAGGCGCTCTTGCAGGCATCAACGTAAGAACACTTGATATCGGCGACCTTCTTGTTTACGGAGATCACAAAGAACAGAGAGACAAGATGACAGCGCTCATCGCAGAAGAACAGCCTGACGTTATCATCACACACTGCCCCGACGACTATATGCCCGACCACAACGCAGTAAGCCAGCTTGTTTTTGATGCTGCATTCGCTGCAAGTGTTGCGCATTACCCCGCTGTAAACAACAACCCCGCAAAAGTAACTCCCATATACTATATGGACACTCTTGCAGGTGTAGGCTCACTTCCCACAGAATACGTTGATATTTCCGAATTCATTGACCTTAAGCTCGAAATGCTCGAATGTCACGAAAGCCAGCTTACCTGGATGCGCGATCACGACAACATCGACTTTGCTGAATTTGTAAAGACATGCGCTCGTTTCCGCGGTATTCAGTGTGGCGTTCAGTATGCAGAAGCATTTACAAAATGCATGTTCTGGCCTAAGGTTGTTCCCGGAACACTTCTCCCTTAAGAAAATAATTAAATAAAAATAATATATATTATAGGAGGTTCATTTAATATGGATTTCATGTCAACCGTTAAAGGTTCATTACTCGAAGGTTTCTACCCTGCAGGTTGGGATTTCGACAAGATCAACGCTTGTATGGATTTTGCTCCCGAATCAGCAACAGAACCCCAGTCATTCTGGCACAAGGATTTCACTCCCGTTAAGTGCGACAACATCTATGCATTCGACACACTTATGGGTCACGAAATTGCTCTCAAGATCAAAGAAGCTAAAGAGGCAGGAGAAAAAATCGCTTTCATTCTTCCCGTAGGTCCTATGGGTATGTACAAGTGGGCTGTTTACTTCCTCAGAGAATGGAAGATCAAGTGCGACCACGTTTACACATTTAACATGGACGAATGGGCAGATAGCGAAGGCAACACACTTCCTTCAACAAACAAGGCTGCTTTCCAGTGCGCTATGGAAGATGCATTCTTCAATCCCCTCGGTGAATATACAATCCCCAAGGATCAGAGAAACTTTGCTACAAAAGCAAATCTCCCCACATATCCTGAAAAGATCGCAGCTCTCAAAGCTGAAGGCGCAAAGCTTATCCTCGTATTCGGCGTAGGTAGAATGTGTCATATCGCATTCTGGGAACCCCAGTTTGCTGCAGAATTTGCAACAGATGAAGAATGGAAGAAGCAGTGCTACCGTATCGGTGCTAAACTCCATCCCCTTACAATCGAACAGAACGCTATCACAAGCTTCAAGTCACGTACACCCCTCGTTCCTTGCCGTGCGAACACAATCGGCCCCGGCCTCTTCTTGCAGGCTGACTACATCATCGGCGGATGCGACGGCGTATTCAACCGTGGTATGCAGTGGCAGGGCATGAGCTTCTGGATGACTCTCCGTCACGGTCCTACAAGATGGATCCCCTCCAGCTATATGCCTACAATGCCCGGTAAGTTGTTCTTCCTCGAAGACCTTGCTGGTCCTCTTAACGCTGAATGTAACTAATAATATTACATTATTAAAATTCCTCGCTATGCGAGGAATTTTTTTATACATAAATTATATAACACAAAAAAGCTCCGCAGTAATGCGGAGCTTAATATGTCTAATTTAATTAGGACAAGTCGAACTTGCTGTATGTACTCTTAATATCAGCTTCGATAGCCTTCTGAATTCTCTTGTAGTTAGTGTTGAGGCTCTGAGATCTTACGTCAAGGTCGATGAGCTTCAATCTAAGACCACCAAAGTCATAGTACAAACCAACGTCATATACACGGCCATTCTTGATAAGTTCAAGGTTAGCTTCGGATTCCGTATCCTGTGTATATCTTCTCTTAAGAAGCTTGTCGTACCAGCAACCCTTAAGGTCAAGGCTTGACAAGTAGTTCATATCTTCAATGATATTTGCTGCTCTTTCAAGTTCTTCGCCTTCAAGTGTGTTAGGCATAGCGAACATTGCGCAGTACAACGGATACATTGATGTGTATTTTTCCTGATTTTCGTCATACTTAGGGAAAGGAACGATACCGAATTCGCTTTCCATATCAGCGAACTGGTGGATAATGTTTGTACCTTCATAGTGGAAGAGGTAGAGGTCCTGACAGAACAATGAACGCATGTAGTCCCACTTATCAGGGTATCCATGGCTTTCACCGCTCATATCATTGATACACCAAGACGAAGAAGATGCAAATACATCCTTACACTTCTCGATTACGTTTACAGCCTTATTTGTTTCAAACAATGTAACTACAGGCTTACCTGTTGCATCGTTTGTTGTAGCTCTAACGCCTGAACCGTAAAGGAACATTCTTCCGTTATGGAACTCATAAATTGTACCGTATCTGTCGGTTTCAGTCATCGAACCGTCACCGTTTACGTCATCACTTATAGACTGTACAAGGTTTGACCAGTTATCAATTGTCCACTGGCCTTCTTCCATGTACTCATAAGGGCTCTTAAGTTCCTTATCCTTAATAAGCTGCTTGTTGAAGTATACAACGAATGCAAGCTCCTGAACGTTAAGGTCACAGTTTGTGAAGTAAAGCTTGTTACCAATCTTAAGGTCGTTAGCTGCGTTGCCATCCCAATATGACTTTGTCATATCAAATCTGTCAACACTGTTAAGGTCGAGAAGAAGGTTTTCTCTTGCCAATGTAGCAAGGTCTTTTGCTGTACCGATGATCGCATCAAACTCAGTACTACCACCCATTACCTGTGAACGAACAGTTGTAATAAGGTCTTTAACCTTCATCTGATTGAAAGTAACGTTATACTTTCTTGTAAGGTCGCTGTTACGTCTGTATACAGCATCAAGAATATGGTTACCTGTTTCACCGTCGGAAACCAAGTAGTTTACCGAATAAGCGCCGGTTCCATCCAAGTACGGCTGGCAGATGAATGTGAATTCATATCCGTCATAGTCTTGCCCTTCGATGTTGGGGTTTTCTTCATTGTGGTTTGTAATAAACCATTCTCCATTCTCTGACTGAGCGCCTGCAGGATTTTTCTTTCCACCGCAAGCTGCCAAAGAGGATACTACTGTAATTACAACCAAAAGAAGAGCCAACAATCTTGCTAAAGATGTTTTTTTCATAGCGAACTCCTTTTAAAGAATTAAAAATAATTGCATATATAGTATACCTTCCACCGACTTTTTTGTCAATGGTTGTTATACATTTTTAACTTTTTGTTTTTATTTATAGCTGCTTTTTTGTAAATAATTCCTATATTTGTGTTTATTTCTCAAAAAACAGCTATCAATCGAACTCATAATACTTCTTAACCTTCGAAAAACTAACTGCTTTTTCGGGGTCCTTAAGATATCTTTCGAGCGCCTTGCCCGTTCCGATAGCAACGCTTGAAATAGCATTTTCGGCAACACGAGTCTTTATTCCCGTAACGTTTGCCGTCAAATGATCTATTCCGTAAAGCATACTTCCGCCGCCGGTCATCACAATTCCGTTTTTAGTAACGTCCTTAAGCATCTCGGGCGGAATCTTTTCAATAACCGAGCAAACCGCTTCAATTATTGCCGTTACCGGTTCTTCAAGCGCTCCCACCATCTCCGACGATGTGATCTTTACAGCCTTCGGCAGTCCATCAAGAAGATTTTTACCCTTCACCTCAACGCTTACGGGTTCCTCTCTTTGCCATACAGTTCCGATCTCCTGCTTCACTCTCTCAACAGTTCTCTCACCGACAAGCAAATTATGTCTTCTTCTTATATATCTCGTAATAGCCTCGTCAAATTTATCTCCGCCAACCCTTACCGATTCGGAAAAAGCAATCTGTCCATATGAAATGACAGCAATATCGGTAGTGCCTCCACCAATATCTATAATCATTTTTGCATCGGGCTCCATAATATCAAGTCCTGCTCCGATAGCCGCAGCCAACGGTTCCTCAACAAGATAAGTATATCTCGCGCCAATCTGAGTCGCAGCATCTCTGACCGCTCTCTCTTCAACGTCCGTTATACCACTGGGAACACAAATTGCAACGGTCGGTTTAAATATCTGAGAAACGGATATAGCCTTCTTCAAAAAATGCTGAAGCATAGCGAGCGTTACCTCATATTTACTGATAACCCCCTCGCTCATAGGCTTTATCACAGAAATTCCGGGCGGTGTTTTGCCTTGCATTAAAAGTGCTTCTTTTCCTACCTCTATGAGTTCTCCCGTTTCGTCATTAACAGCAACGGCAGACGGCTCGTCAAGAACGATGCCCTTACCCTTTATATATATAAGAACAGATGACGTTCCAAGATCGATACCTATATATCTTGCCAACCAAAACTCCTCCCTTCATTAAATTTATTATCCATTCCCTTTTAATTATACAACATCTTAAAGCTTTTTGCAACATTTTTTATTCGATTACAAAAAATACATTTCAAAGATATTTTTACTAAGCTTTACTCAAAAAAATGCTCCGTAAAAACGGAGCATTTTGTCTTAGTACCACACGGATACTTATGATATCATACCGAATTCCTTATAGATCTTCTTAATATCAGCTTCAATAGCCTTCTGATTTCTCTTGTATGTAGATGAAATATTTGTAAATCTTACGTCCTGGTCGAGAACCTTAGATGTAATACTTCCGAAGTTGTAGTAAATACCGATATCATATACACGGTTATTCTTTACGATTTCAAGGTTATCTTCCGATTCAACGTCCTGTGTATATCTTCTCTTAAGAAGCTTTTCAAACCATGCATTCTTAAGGTCGATACTCGAATAGTAGTTCAAATCTTCAATAATATCAGCCGCTCTTTCAAGTGCTTCGCCTTCCAATGTGTTAGGCATTGCAACCATCGAACAGTTATAAGGATACATTGCGTAGTAATTTTCCTGAGTGCTGTCATATTTCGGGAAAGGAACTATACCGAATTCGCTTTCCATATCAGCGAACTGACGGATAATACCTGCGCCCTGATAGTGGAACAAATACAAATCCTGACAGAACAATGAACGAGCGTAATTCCACTTGTTTGCATAACCGTGAGCGTCACTGCTCATATCATTTATACACCAAGAAGCCTGATCACTGAAAACCTCTTTACACTTTTCGTAAACCTTAATGGTCTTATCTGTATCCATAAGTGTAACCTTCGGAATACCGTCTTCACCGTTAGTTGTAGCTCTTATACCGGTACCGTAAAGGAACATTCTTCCGTTATGATATTCATAAAGATTACTGTATCTATCGGTTTCTGTGTATTTACCGTCACCGTTTACGTCATCACAAATAGCTGTAGCAAGAATTGACCAGCTATCAAGTGTCCATTTGTTATTTTGCATATATTCATACGGGCTTGTGAGGTTCTTATCTTTAATAAGCTGCTTATTGAAGAACACAACAAACGCAAGCTCCATTACGTTAAGGTCACAGTTTGTGAAGTACAGCTTGTCACCGATCTTGAGCTGTTCGGATGCGTTACTATCCCAGTAAGACTTGGACATATCAAATCTGTCTATTGTATTAAGGTCAAGAAGAAGTCCTTCTTTTGCCATTGTAGCAAGACGCTGTGTGTTGTCTATAATAAGGTCGAATTCTGTTCCGCCGCTCATTACCTGCGAACGAACGGTAGACAAAACGTCCGTAACTACAATATGATTAAACGTTATGTTGTACTTGTCAGCCAAAACACTGTTTCTCTTATATACAGCATCTGCGATAAGTTCACCCGTTTCACCTTCGGAAACCAAATAACCTATGTTGTATGAGTTTCCTCCCTGTGTAATAAAAGAAAATTCATATCCATCATAGTTTTTTGAAGGAATATTAGGGTTCTCCTCTGAATGATTATAAAACGAGTCAGAAATTTCGGGAAGCTCTTCCGGCGGCTTCTTTGTACAAGAAACAACCATCGATAACATCATAATTGCTATCAAAACTATTGCCATTATTCTTGAAAAGTTCTTAGTTTTCATACAATCCTCCTTATCAAAACTTATAGAGTTAGTATAACAAAAACAACCCACTTTGTCAACAATTTATGTGCAAAAATCACTTTTTGTTTTAAAAAAATATATACAGATTGTGAATTTTAGCAAAATTTGTTTTATTTTTTCGTCATTTCTAACATTTCCCTTAAAAAGTGTAATTTAATGTAAGAAATTTGCAATTACACTTGAAATGGCTTTTGCAATATGTTATAATATATAAGTTAAAATGGGTTAATATACGTTAGTAAATTGTAAAAATTTACATCAGAAAGGATAAATATATGTTACTTTTCAAGAACAGTCTGTCTTGCGAGTTAAAAGCAGTGCTCGACAGCATAAATTCTTCTCACGGACTCGACGAAGAAAAAATTGCACAAATGCTTGAATATCCCCCTGATGAAAAAATGGGAGATATTGCGCTTCCCTGCTTTAAGCTCTCTAAATCACTCCGTATGTCTCCGGTTATGATCTCGGAAAAGATCGCATCGGAATTAAAGCATGAAAATATAGAAAAAACCGACACGGTAAACGGATACCTTAACATTTATATCAAAAAGAGTTATTTCTCAAACCAGATCCTTAACGGTGTTTTGGAAAAGGGAGATAAGTACGGTTCTTTTGATTTCGGAAAAGGCAAGACCGTCGTACTCGACTATTCTTCCCCCAACGTTGCAAAGCCCTTCCATATAGGTCACCTCGGCACTACCGTTATCGGTCACTCCCTTAAAAAGCTCCACGAATTTGCAGGATACTCTTGCGTTGGTGTAAACCACCTCGGCGACTGGGGCACTCAGTTCGGAAAGCTCATCGTTGCTTATAACCTTTGGGGAGACAAGCAGACTATCGAAGAAAAAGGTATAGACGAGCTTGTTGCTCTCTACGTAAGATTCCACAAGGAAGCTGAAGCAAATCCCGAGCTTAATGATCAGGCAAGAGCTGAATTTACAAAGCTTGAGCATTTCGATGAAGAAAATATGAAGCTCTGGAAATGGTTTATCGACATAAGTATCGAAGAATACAAAAAGACCTACAAACAGCTTGATATCGAATTTGACAGCTATTGCGGCGAAAGCTTTTACAGCGACAAAATGCCCGCTGTAATCGAAGAAATGAAGCAAAAGAATCTTCTTAAGATAGACGATGGTGCATCGGTGGTAGACCTTGAAGAATACAAGATGCCCCCTTGCCTTATACTTAAGCGAGACGGCTCTTCACTCTACCCTGCAAGAGACATTTCCGCTGCCCTCTCCAGAAAGAACGTTTATAATTTCGAGAAAGTTATTTACGTTACCGACGCAGGACAGTCACTCCACTTTGCTCAGTGGTTCAAGGTAGTTGAGCTTATGGGATATGAATGGGCAAAGAACCTCGTACACGTTCCATACGGAAAAGTAAGCTTGAACGGCGAAAAGCTTGCAACAAGAACGGGTAACGTTATTCTTCTTAAAGACCTCTTCGCATCCGCTATTGATAAAGTAAAAGATATTATGGACGAAAAGAACCCCAACCTCGAAAACAGAGACGAAAAAGCTACTGCAGTCGGTGTTGGCGCTATCGTATTCTATTATCTTTCAAACAACAGAATCAAAGATATAAACTTTATGCTTGAAGATGCGCTTTGCTTCGACGGAAACACAGGCCCCTACGCTCAGTACACTTACGCAAGAACCTGCAGTGTGCTTGAAAAGGCAAAGGATATCGACAGAAGCGCTGAAACAAACTACGAGATCAACGATAAGGAAAAAGCATTGCTTCGCACAATTTCATTGTTCCCCGAAAAGATACTTCAGGCAATCAACGAATACGAGCCTTCGGTTATCACAAGATATATACTCGACGTATGTACGGCATTCAACGGATTTTACCACGACTGCCAGATACTCGGAGCGGAAGACGAAGACACAAAAATATTCAGACTTAACCTCACAGAAGCAACAAAATACGTTCTCGGTAACGCATTCGGGCTTATCTGCATGAGAAAAACAGAAAAGATTTAAGGAGATTTTAATTATGTCAGGACATTCAAAATGGAAAAATATTATGCATAAAAAAGAAAAGACCGATGCTCAAAAGGCAAAAGTTTTTTCAAAGGTAGGCAAGGAAATTACAGTATGCGTTAAAGAAGGCGGCGCTGACCCCACATCAAACAGCAAGCTCCGCGACCTTATTTCTAAGGCAAAGTCTCTTAACGTTCCTAACGACAACATTGACCGTATTATCAAAAAGGCTACAGCAGCAGACAGCGCAAACTACGAAGAAATCGTTTACGAGGGCTACGGTCCTTCCGGTGTTGCCGTTATCGTAGAAGCATTGACGGATAACAGAAACCGTACAGGCGGTGACGTAAGACACTACTTCGACAAATACGGCGCGAGCCTTGGTCAGACAGGCTGCGTAAGCTACCTCTTTACAGATAAAGGCGTTGTTATCGTATCAAAAACCGACGGTGTTGATGAAGACAAGCTTATGGAAGACGCTCTTGAAGCAGGTGCTGAAGACTTTGTTGCTGACGGCGAAATTTTCGAAATCTACACAACTCCCGAGGATCTCGATTTTGTAAGCCAGACCCTTAAGGACAAAGGCTACTCTGTTGAATCTGCAGAAAAAGATAAAATTCCTTCAAACTACGTAACACTCGAAAGCGAAGATGATCTTAAGAAGATGAGACTTCTCATTGAGTATCTCGAAGATCACGACGACGTTCAGGAAATCTATCACAACTGGGAAGAACCCGACGCTGAATAAGCTGAATAAAATAATAAGCAGAACGAACATTTTCATTCGTTCTGCTTTTTATTATTTTCGTCTGCTTTTATGCTTTTTTCTCTTTTTGGATTTTGGAATACCTATATATCCACCAACAGAAGAAATCACAACAATAAGCAAAAACATTATCCATCTTACAAAACCGCCTTCGCCGACGTTGTTGCTCGAAATCAACGACAAAACCACAACAAAAAGCATAAATATGCCTCCTGTTACAGCCCCTGACAATAAACCCATTCCTCTGTTAAATCTTGACGACAAAAATCCACCCACAAAAGCCCCTATATAAAGAACAGCCATGCTCACCAAATTTATAAGGCTGTCAGGATCCTTGCTTGTATAACAAAAATACCCAAAAACAAAAACCAACAGGATAGCCGATATGATCGAAGCTATAAAACCTTTTACACAATTTTTAAAAAACAAACTATTCAAAGAAAAAACACCCTCTCATAAACATCTTTTGATAAATGTCTATGATGGGTGTTATGTTTTTATTCCAAAAAAATTATTCGCAGTCCTCTGCCTTTACGTCAACGCATTTTACAGCGCTCTTCAAAATACGAATCTTTGTCTTATCTCCGCTGCTTTCAAGAAGAACTGTTTCTTCCTTAATGCTGATGATCTTTCCGATAATTCCTCCGATCGTAGTGATCTCGTCACCAACCTGAAGGTTGTTTCTCATATCCTGAATCATTCTTTCCTGCTTCTTCTGGGGCTTGATCATAAACAAATACATAAGCACCAACATAAGACCTAAAAGAATCAAAGAGCCGTATTTTTCCATAAAACTAAGATTTGCAGCTTCTGCCAACATTCTGTTAAACATATTTTTATGCCTCCAATATATTCTTTAATATTTTCTACAATTATACACTCAAAACGATTTAGTTGCAAGTACATAATGTAAATTTTTGTATAACAACTATCATTTTCCTTTTTTTAAGTATTACGCAATCTGAAAAACAACCTTTGCATATATCTGTTTGCCCCTCTGTTTTCGGGAAGTGATAACGTTCTGTCGTTGGACAGCACCCTCTCAGCCTCATCAAAGGCTTTTTTCAGCATAGCCATATCACAAAGCGAAGCAAATCTGAATCTCATACCGCCGCTCTGTCTTGCATCCCCCTTGCTGTCCGGGAAAAAGTCTCCCGGCCCTCTTTGTTCAAGGTCTGCCTGAGCTATCTTATAGCCGTCATTTGTTGAACACATAACGCTGAGTCTCTGCCTTGCCTTTTCCTTGTCGCTCGAAGAAACAAGTACACAATAAGATTTGTCAGCGCCCCTTCCTACACGGCCCCTCAACTGATGCAACTGCGAAAGACCAAATCTTTCTGCATTCTCGATGACCATCAAAACGGCATTCGGTACGTTTACACCGACCTCGATAACCGTTGTTGATACGAGTATCTTTATCTTATTCTGCTCAAAATCGCGCATTACACGATCCTTTTCGGATGACTTCATCTTTCCGTGAATAAGACCTATCGGAATATCGGGAAACACCTCATTCTTAAGATGCTCGGCAAGTGCCACCGCCGATCTTAATTTTGGTTTATTATTGATTTCAACATCATCAGCGGTAAAATCAAACGGCAATAACGCTTCTTCCTCGCTATCGCCCTCATCAACCATAGGGCATACTATATAAACCTGATTTTTCTCGGCATTTTTTCTTATAAATCCGTTCAGTCTCTCTCGATACCCCTCGTCGACCAAAAACGTATCGACAGGCTTTCTTCCGGGCGGGAGCTCATCAAGAGCCGATATATCAAGATCTCCGTAAATTATCATAGCCAACGTTCTTGGAATAGGCGTTGCCGTCATAACCAAAACGTGCGCATCATAACCGTCATCTCTTGTTTTTTCAGCAAGAACAGAACGCTGTCTTACACCAAATCTATGCTGTTCGTCGGTTATCACAAGTCCCAAACGGTCAAATTCAAGCTTATCGTTAAGTAACGCGTGTGTGCCTATAATAACTTTTATATCTCCTACAGCAACACCGTCGTATATTCTTCTTTTCTCCGATGCCGAAGTTGCTCCCGTTATCAAAGCCGTTTTTATACCCAGCTTTTCAAACATAGGTGACAATTCATTATAATGCTGAGTTGCCAATATTTCCGTAGGCGCCATAAAAGCTCCCTGCGTATTGTTTTTCACAGCAACGTACAGAGACAGCGCAGCGCATACCGTCTTACCGCTTCCAACGTCTCCCGACAACAATCTATTCATCGGTCTGCCTGACGATTCAGACATATCGTTTATAATTTCTCTGACCGACCTGTCCTGAGCCTTGGTCAATGAATACGGCAGTATAGATAAAAATCCGCTTATATCCGTGTCTGACATAACAATAGCGTTACCCTGCTTTTCTCGCTTTTTGGATATTGATAATCCTAAAGCAAAAGCATACAGTTCCTCAAACACAAACCTTTCACGCGCTTTTTTTACCCTTTCTATATCTGTCGGAAAATGTATCTCACAAAGAGCATCCTTTAAGCTCATAAGCCCCATTTTTTCCAACGTATCAGCCGTAAATATTTCCGGAAAATCATAACCTTCCCAAACCAAGCTGTTAAAAGCTGTCTCGGTGACCGATTTTATAAAATTCTGACTTAACCCGTCAGTCAGCGGATATACGGGTATTAGCTCCTTCAGTTTTTTCCCCGGTAAAACAGGCTCGTACACAGGAGAAGATAATTCTCTTGCATTGTATTTTACTGAAAGCTTTCCGTAAAACCTGAATTCATCGCCTACGTGAAATATATCTTTAACAAAAGGCTGATTAAAAAACGTTATAGTACACTTCCCCGAATCATCAAACGCCACAAATTTTGTAATTTGCTTACGGTTTTTTAGCATAAATGTCTGTGGCTTAGTAGCAACAGTAAGCATAAAAGAACCAACCGTTCCGTCGGGAGTCATTGCAAGAGAAAGCACGTTACCTCTGTTTTGGTATGCTCTCGGAAAATGATACAAAAGATCTTCAACAGTTTTTATGCCAAGATTATAAAAGCTCTCGCACCTTTTCTTGCCAACGCCGCCAAGACTTCCGATATGAGTTGAAAAATCCATATGCCATTCTCCTCTCTTTAACTTTTTAGTACGAAAAAATTATAATCAATAAGGCGGAGAAATTCTCCGCCATTGTTTTATTCAATTTCGTCTATAGAAAAAATATCGTTTTTGGGCGCGTTTTTGCGAGAAAATATCTTCTTACCGTCAAAATTACAGCCTATCGCAAAATCAACCGATCTTGCAAATACATACAAAGCCAATCCGCATCCGTACAATGCGTATGACATATCTAAAGTCAACTTTGCCTTTCCGAGCAAAAGCTCTGCCAAATCGGGAACAAACGCAGTTGATAAAAACAGTATAGTCAAATTAGATAAAATAAAATATACAACGGGCTTTGACTTACCTATATGACATCTCGTTTCGAAAAGCTGATACACCAACAAAACAATAAGTGCTGTCTGCTGAACGATTCTTAAAGGACTGTTTATTACACTCGAGTGATCAAAATACACACTCATAATGTAAACCAAAGTCCAAATCATAGGAAAGAACGAGAACCAGCTTATTATGTCGTTACTTTTCTTAGTCGTAAAGCCTACGATCAAGAAATATATCGCTGCAGGTATAGCAAGAACAGAGCAAGCAAATCGGAGTCTATACACCATCATCTGAGAGTTGCCCATTTCTGATACCGCTTCCTTCGACATAAAGAACATAACAGCAGTAAACAACACCAAAAATGCTGCTGCAATACTTATGATCGACGTCAAAACCGATCCGTATTTCAATTGCTTAGGCATCGCATCAAGTCTCATAATAAAAGCAGGCGTTATGATAAAAAGAACCGCGATAACCATAAAAATGCCGAAAGCTTCGGGCGTAACAACACCAACCTTGTAAAGATCTACACTTTCATCAATATAGTTATTCTTTACTATATACTGAAAGAATGCGGCAACAGCTGATATTATCACCGTTAAGCCAACGTATAACCAAGATACTTTTCTATTCTCATTCATAACCATTTTCCTTGCTTATATTTTTTATTTCTAGCTTAAGCTATTATACAACAAACCCGTCTTTTTTTCAATAGATTATATAAAATTGGACAGCTTCTTAAATACGAACGTGATTAAACTCGTCACTGCCTGTTCTTTCTTTCATGATAATCGCCTCGCGAACCTGACTTGTAAAAATAATCGCCTGAGAAGATTTCTCTGCATACTTCTTCGCTATATCCAACATATTGCATAATCTTCCGTCATCAAGTCTGGCAAAGGCTTCATCAAAAATAACAGGCATATTATGTCCTGACTTACCGAACAATTCAGCCAAAGCGAGTCTTAAAGACACATAAGCTATATCCTGAGTTCCCGAGCTTACAAAAGCGATATCCTTAGTATAAGTCGCGCCGTCATCCTCAAAAGAATAAGTCAATTCGAGCTTGTCGGACACACCTATATCCTTATATTTACCGTCAGTGAGCCCACTCATCAATCTACCCGCGCTTGTTGCAAGTCCGGGAGCTATTCTTCCCCTCAATGAATCTGCCGCTTTCTGAAGCTTTTCTGAAGCTAACATATAAGCCTCGTATTTTTGCTTCAATTCATCAATTCTTGAATTTGCTATTTTAAGTCTGCTTTCAATATCTGCAGGCTTATCTGTCTTTGCGCGAAGTGATGCAAGATTCTTTTCAAGCTCAGTCAGCTTAGCAGACAAGCTATCCTTTGCCAAAACCGCAAAATCATATCTCTTCTTTATCTCGCTTATATTTTCGCTCTGAACGTCACCCGCAATAGAATCATATTCATTTCTGACGCTCTCTTCATCAACATCCGTCAATTTTGAAGAAATAATGTTAAAAACAGCCTCGTTCTTTTCTATTTCTCTATCATATATAGAAAGATTGTTATTTATTTCAAAGACGTCCGTCTTAACAGCATCAAGAGTCTCCATAATACCTTCAAACGACCTATTCTCCGGAACGACTCCCCATTTAGCAAGCAAGCTTACGCCTTTATTCAATGCACTTTCAAGCTTTTGTTTCGCCTCATCCTTTTTGCTCTGCTTATAAGCTTGCATTTCGTTTCTGCGGGCAATATATCTTTCTTTTTCTTCAACGCTGTCTATAATAGAAAACAATTCCTTGCGGTCTTTTACGGAAAAATGATTAAACAAGTTCTTCTTTTTTGAATTCGTCTTAACTACCACAATCAAGCAACAAACGCATATTATAAACGACAAAATACCGCTTACGGCAAAAATAGTCGCGAGCATTGTTACAATTCTTCCGATAACCCAACCGAGAAAGCCTATAATCAAGCCTATACAAGCAAACACAACAGAAGCGATCGCAAACGTCTTAGTCTTGCTGTTTAAAGCTGAAAGCATCTCGGTTATACCTGTTTTTCCGCCGTGATTTCTTATTTTTTCAGCGACGTCCACAGGATAATCGATTACCTCCTCTGTGACCTCCTCGTCAAATGCTCTTACCTCTTTATCAACGTAAGTAATCTCGTTTTTTACCCCATCGATTTCTTTCAAAAAAGCATCGTCAGGAAAAAATCCGTTAATCGTAGTTGCCGCTATTATCTCTCTCTTACCTTTTTTGTATTCGTCTATCTTATCCTGATACTTCTTTTTTTCCTCAAACCTGCAAAGCACCTCGTAAAGCTCTGCTTTTTTCATAAGGCTTGACATTGTTTCGCAATCTTTCTTGTTTTTCTCAATAGACGCTACCGTATTGCGCAATGAAGACTCGTTTTGGATTATCTGTTCATTTACACTTCGAGCTTCGATCAGTGCAGCTGATAACTCATCTCTCTCTTTTTCGTATAAGTCGAGCAAACCTCTGCCTGTATTCTTTTTGTGTTTTATCTGTACACGCGCATCGTCGAGCTTTTTCAATGCCTTAGTCGTATTTACGCTTTCGTCGGCTGAATAAAATATATTCTCAACTGCCTGACCAATGCTTTCTCCTTTGAAATAAGCTCCGTCAGCTTGTCTTATATACACCGTATGAGTAAACACCTCTTCGGGAATACCGAAGAAATATTCACCTGGAATCTTTATGCCTGAAACAACGGAATTCGACGACAGATCGACTACTGTAACGTTATCCTTAAAACCATTGCCGTAAGGACTCATCGATCTTTCAATTCTGAATCTTCCGTTTTCGGTATTAAGCACAATACTGCCCGAAACTTCGTTAGCCTTCCAGCTTAAATATCTGTTTCTTTCGCTCATCGCTCCGTCAACAGATTTATTTGAAAGTCCGTAAAAAACAAACTTAATAAATTCTCCAAGCGTAGTCTTACCCGACTCATTTCTGCCTTCGATTATGTTTACTCCGGAGCTTAAATCGATTTCACAATGCGAAAGCTTACCGAAATTGCCTATTTTTATGTTTTCTATATACATAATAAAGCACCTCAAAAATCCACGACGTTGTTTCCGCCAAGTGCGGAAAGACCGTATTTTAACGCAGAATACGCAATTTGACGCTCGTTTTCATCTTCACTCTCAAGCATTGGCTTTAGTTCTTCATAAAAAGCCCCTCTGATCGTAGGATCGTTCTTCAGTCTGTCGATATCATAAAACGGTCTCGTCTTGTTCACTATCTCAAGATAGAAAAGCATTTCCTCAATTGAAGTAAATGCGCTTTTTGAAATAACAAGCTCGGAAGATACGTCTCCTTCAAGTATAACTCTTACAAGAGCATCCCTCGTATACTGCTTTTCTTCTATTACGTTTTTCACAGCCGACACAACATCAGACAGATTTTGCGCCCCTGATACGTTCACTCTTTCAATTTCATAATGGCGCTTGCAGAAACGAAGCTTTTTAAAGTTCGCCTTAAGCTCGTATTTTTCCTTTTCAAACTCACAAAGTATAGCGCCCTTATATCCGCATTCACCAAAATCCCTACCCTCAAGGCAACCGGAATACGCATAAAAAGTATCGTCTATCTTCTCAATATCACTGCCGGCGTGTATATGTCCCAAAGCAACGTAATCAAAACCCGTTGCTCTTATCTCATCAACCGTTATAGGACAACTGCTGCTCTTTGAAACACCAAGCTCACCGTGGGCGCACAAAATATTTATTCTTGAATTTATATTCGGTCTTGCATTACTAAAGGGATTGTATTCAAGCATGGGATTTACAAAAGCATATCCGTATACATCCAAATTCAAATCATCAAACGAAAAACACGAAACTGCCGTGCTCTTAAAAATATAAACGTTAGGGGGGAACTTAATTTTTCCGTAAACACCGTTTTCGGTATACGGATCGTGATTTCCGGGCGCAACAACAAAACGGCACATCGGATTATCCGCAAACTCTCTCTGGAGCATTGCCGCCGTATCTCTCGTAACGTTTTCGCTTTCAAATAAATCTCCGCTTATCACAACCACGTCAACACCCGTATGCTTAACGTAATTCATCATTGATGAAAACGTGCTGAGCAGTTCGCTTCTTCTTAATTCCGACTTTCTGACGTCCCCGCAAACAAAAGGCGCATCAAGATGCAAATCGGCACAATGTAATACTTTTACCATAACAAATCCCCTCCGTATATTTCTATTATACATCTACATTCAGTTTTTTTCAACTTTATTATTGAATTATTTATACTTAATGTGATATAATGTATTTTGATAATAAAATTGTATGTAACAGTAATACGGAAAAGAGGTATTTCATGGCAGGATACAGACGCGGACGTGTAAACGAAGAGGTTACAAGAGAATTGTCTGCAATCATACGCGAGGTAAAGGATCCCAGAGTTTCAAACGCATTGGTCAGCATAACAGCCGCTGACGTTACGGCTGATATGAAATATGCAAAAATATATTTCTCCTGCATCGGAAACGTAAATAAAAACGAAGTTAAAAAAGGACTTGAAAGCGCATCCGGCTTTATGAGAAAGCAGATAGCAATCAGACTTAATCTCCGTCAGACACCCGAGCTTAAATTCTATCCCGATGATTCGATCGAATACGGCGCTAATATAAACAGATTGCTCAAGCAAGTTGAGGACGATCTCCATGACTGAGAACAATATAACTCTTGAGCTTATTGCAAATAAACTTAAAGAGAAAAAAAGAATTATAATAATCAGCCACGTCCGTCCCGACGGAGATACTTTGGCATCGGCTTTTGCTTTAAAATCCGTCCTTTCTGACTTAGGGAAAACGGTTATCTGTACGTCAAGCGACAAAATTTCAGACAGACTTTCATTTTTGTGCGACGACAACTTTTTCCTTCCCGACGAAATACCTGCAGATTTTAACCCCGATCTTGTAGTTTCGGTTGACGTTGCAAGTATATCAATGTTAGGCAACTGCTCAAGACTTATTTCTCTTGCAGAGTCTATAAAAATTGACCACCATTTAAGTAACGATAATTTTGCTGATTATAACTACACAGAACACGATAGTGCATCATGCTCGGAAATAATCTTTGACTTAGTAAATATTATGGGGCAAATGTCAGACAAAGTATGCGCCCTTCTTTACGCGGGAATCAGTTTTGATACAGGTTGCTTCAAGCATTCCAACGTTACGGAAGGCACACACAAAAAAGCTGCATATCTCGTTTCAAGAGGGGTAAATACCTCTGAAATAAACCAAAAGCTTTTTGGCAACAAAACAAAAAAAGAGATCTTGGCTTTACAGACAGCTTACAACTCACTCGAGTTTTATGCTGACGGAAAGATCGCTATCGTTTGCATAACAAATGATATGAAAAAAGAGAAAAATCTCGAGGATGACGATTTGAGTGATATATCTCAAATACCGATAGAGATCGACGGTGTTTTGCTCGGCATAACTTTAAAAGAAAAAACCGAAGCTCCGTCTAACTTTAAATCATCTATGCGAAGTGTTCCGGGTACTAACGCGTCGGCTGTTTGTAATAAATTCGGTGGCGGCGGTCACGTTTGTGCTGCAGGTTGTCTTATTGTTGCAGAAAGCAAGGATGAACTCATCAAAAAGGTTCTCGAGGCGGCAATCCCCGAAATAAAATAAAAAGGATGTTCTTATGTCAACTAACAATCCTATGGGTGTAATTTGCATAAATAAGCACGAAGGCGTTACGTCCCACACAATAGTCAATATGGTCAGAAGACTCTATAATACAAAACAGGTCGGACATACGGGTACGCTCGACCCTATGGCGACCGGTGTATTACCCGTTATGGTAGGCAGAGCTGTTAAGGCTTCTGAATATTTGACTGCCGAGGATAAAGGCTATACAGCACAGATGAAGCTTGGTATAGTTACAGACACGGGTGATATTACCGGAAATATTATTTCGCAAAACGATAATATACCGAGTTACGAACAAGTAAAAGAGATTGTTAGCACTTTTGTAGGAAATATAAAACAAACTCCACCTATGTACAGCGCGCTGAAGGTAAACGGACAAAAGCTTGTTGATTTAGCCCGAAAAGGTATAGAAGTGGAGCGAGATTCCAGGGATATCACAATAACCAGCATCATTTTGGAGCAAACGCCAAATAAATCCGACGAATACAAGCTCCATGTGGAGTGTTCTAAAGGAACTTACATAAGAACTTTATGTACAGATATCGGAGACGCTCTCGGCTGCGGCGCTACTATGACAAGTCTTGAACGAACCAAAAGCGGCAGCTTTGAATTATCAAACAGCTACACTATTCAACAACTAGAAAATATGACCGAAAAAGAAAGGTACGCACTTTTGCAACCTATCGACACCTTGTTTTCAGACATTGAGGAAATACATCTTGCACCATTTTTTGAAAGACTTGCGCGTTGCGGTGTTGAGATCTATATAAAGAAAATCGGTATGTCATCAAAAACAGTACCGTTAAATACAAGATTCAAGCTCTGCGGAGAAAACGGATTTTTCGCACTTGGTGAATTACGCGAATTCCCAGACGGCATGGCTATAAAACCAATTAAACAATTTGTATTATAAAAAATAAATCATCACACAAAATGTGATGATTTATTTTTTTAAGTACGTACACTCAGGAGTTTCACTCCCGAACCCTTGCCCAAAGGCGCTTTTTGAAAAAAGCTCCTTTGGAATCCGCAAAAACTTTTCTATAGATTAAAATCTTCCTTTTTGAAGGAAGGAGCAAGTTCCTCCCCCCACCAATACCAACATTGTCTAATAAAACACTAAATCTTCCGCAGATCAAGGAGGGTTCCGAGGGAGGAAAGCCCTCGGTCGTTTTAGGGGTAGGGGTATATAGGGGCGGGGGAATCGAAACCCCCACCCGCGAACCCCCAAAACTTACTTCGTGCGTTTCGGGGAACCCCGGCGCCCCTTGTGCCTTCTTTGGTTACTTTCTTGGCACGCAAGAAAGTAACGTAAAAAAAAGATAATGTTATTAAGCAAAACAATATGTCTTAGCAAAACGGGGCGTCGGGAACGTAGCGAAGCGGCACCGAGGTAGTGAATAACAGTCCTGTGGACTGTTAGAGCCGAGGTGTGACCGAACCGCAGTAGACCGCCCCCTACAAAAAGTGCCCTCTTGACTCGATCAAAACTTTTCAACAAAAAAAGACGGTATGAACCGTCTTTTTTAAATTTTATAAGCCATAAAATTTATCTTATTACTTCCTTGCCGCCCATATACATACGGAGAGGTTCGGGAATACGAATGCTTCCGTCTGCCTGAAGATTGTTTTCAAGGAATGCAATAAGCATTCTGGGGGGAGCAACAACTGTATTATTAAGAGTATGAGGGAAATAATTGTCCTTTTCTTTTCTTCTTACTCTGATGCCGAGTCTTCTTGCCTGAGCATCACCAAGGTTAGAACAGCTTCCTACCTCAAAATATTTCTGCTGACGGGGAGACCATGCCTCAACGTCAATACTCTTAACCTTAAGGTCAGCAAGGTCACCTGAGCAACATTCAAGTGTACGTACGGGAATATCAAGGCTTCTGAAGAATTCTACTGTGTAAGTATACATCTTCTTAAACCAATCCATGCTCTCCTCGGGCTTACAAATAACAACCATTTCCTGCTTTTCGAACTGGTGAATTCTGTAAACGCCTCTTTCCTCAATGCCGTGAGCGCCAACCTCTTTTCTAAAGCAAGGTGAATAGCTTGTCATAGTCTTGGGAAGCTCAGCTTCGTCAGTAATTGTATTGATGAACTTACCAACCATAGAGTGTTCACTCGTACCGATAAGATACAAATCCTCTCCCTCGATCTTGTACATCATATTTTCCATTTCAGCAAAGCTCATAACGCCTGTTACAACGTTTCCTCTGATCATAAAAGGAGGAATATAATAAGTAAAGCCCTTGTCGATCATAAAGTCACGAGCATATGAAATGATTGCTGAATGAAGTCTTGCGATATCTCCGCAGAGATAGTAGAATCCGTTACCGCTTGTTCTTCTTGCGCTGTCAAGGTCAATGCCGTTAAGCTTTTCCATAATATCAACGTGATAAGGAACCTCAAACTCGGGAACTACAGGATCGCCGAATCTTGCAACCTCAACGTTTTCGCTGTCATCCTTACCTATCGGAACAGAATCGTCAATAATATTGGGAATAACCATCATACGATTCTTTACTTCAGCTTCAAGCTCCTCGATCTTATTTTCAAGAGCCAAAAGTTCATCAGCTGCAGAGCTTACCTGCTTTTTAGCTTCCTCAGCCTCTTCTCTCTTACCCTGAGCCATAAGCATACCGATCTGCTTGCTTACGGTATTTCTCATATTTCTCAAAGAGTCTCTCTTTGCCTTTGCTTCTCTGTTCTGAATATCAAGCTCGATAACCTCGTCAACAAGAGCAAGCTTATCATCCTGAAACTTCTTCTTAATGTTTTCCTTTACGATCTCAGGATTTTCACGTAAAAATTTGATGTCTAACATTTTCTTCTCCTCTATTTTCTATTATTTATTTACAAAAACATAAAAAGCCTTCCGTGTTCCTTAAAAACGCAAAAAGACCATAATAAGCCTTAACGCTTTAAAAGGGACGGAAAGCTCCGCGGTACCACCCAATTTGCATAAAAATATGCCGCTCGCAAGATAAAATTCAAATTCTATCTCTGTGCTGTAAAGGGCACTCCCTCCAAAAACTCATCGCCTTGGCAGACTCTGAAAACGGAAAACAGCTGCAAAACCCATCGATTCACACCAACCACCGATTCTCTGAACGGCATACATCTGTATTTTTTTCATCAAGCGTCTATATATATTAAAATTTACGATTTACTTATTTCTTAGCGTACTTAGGGTTTACGATCTTACGCCAGTCGAGGTCACCTCTGTCAAGTGCGCAAACCAAAACCTCTGCTGTTGCAATATTCGTAGCCAAAGGCACGTTATGAATATCGCAAAGTCTTACTATATTGTTATCATTTTCGAAATTGTAATCCGAATCTCTGAAAAACAAAAGCAGGTCTATCTCATCGTATGAAATACGTGATGCAATCTGTTCTGTTCCACCCTGATATCCTGAAAGAAGACATTCAATATTAAGTCCTGTAGCATCAGAAATATACTTTCCGGTAGTACCGGTCGCATAAAGCTCGTGCTTGCACAAAATTCCACAATACGCAATACAAAACTGAGCCATCAATTCTTTCTTCTTTTCACCTGCAATAATTGCTATCTGCATTTTGTCCTCCTTTTGCAATCTAAATCACTCAAACGTATACAATTTAATTATTTAAAAGCTTACGCCTGTTTACCTTTTTAAATCCCGTAAACAACGGAACGTTCTTCCCCTCAGTCCTCTTGCAAATATTATTAAAAGCCTTTGCAATATTACATTCCTTTACAGTATCGATCATTTCCCCTCGGTCCTGCATAAGAACTATAGACGGATCATTCGGAATTATTCCGACAAGCTTCAAATACGTCTTATCTATTATATCCACAACAGACGGCTTTTTATTACTATCCTTCCCTGTTGTATCAAACATATTTATTACAAGCCTTTTGTCAACTACTCCCATATCCTCAAGCTCTCTGCCTGTACATTCTGCAGCCCTGATGGACGGAAACGAGTGTGTTGCAACGATATACGCCATATCACAGCTCAATGCCGCTGCCTCAAACTCCTCACCCGAGCTTCCGGGAGTATCAAGAATAATATAATCAAGTGAATATTTTTCCTTAGCTTCATCAAGCATTTCAGAAAAAGCCCTGCTGTCTATTCCACCCTGCCAGTTAAACGGTGCGGGTAAAAACAACAAATTCTTATCGCGGCGATCCACAATAACCGCCTTTTCCAACAATGCTTTTTTAAGCAAAACGTCGCCTGCATCATAAACGATCTGCTCTTCGACACCAAGTATAATATCAAGACATCTCATTCTGAAATCGCAGTCAACAAGCATGGTTCTTTTCCCACCAAAAGCAAGACGCAACGCCATATTTGCCGCAACAGTTGATTTACCGACACCGCCCTTAAACGATGTAACCATAACAACCTTACACGACATATTATGCACCTCCGTCTAAATTTCTTTCAGCACACAAAAAATAAAACCATATCAAACTGATTATAGCACACAAAACAAACTTTTGTCAATAACATTTGCCAATTAAAAAACATACCATTTTCACAAAACAAAAAAAGCCCCGAAGGGCTTTTTTATATCTTAATCAACTATTATTTCTTTTTAAAGAAACCGAACAAGCCTTTGCTTTCTGCTTCTGAAGCCGGTTCTTCAACCTTTGCAGGTTCAACTACGGGAGCAGGAGTTTCCTTGATTTCTACCTTAGGCTCTTCTCTGCGTTCTTCTCTGTTGTAAGGACGTCTGTTGTTGGGGTTTTCTCTGAATTTATCATTGTTATTTGTTCTGGGACGGGGAGGACGTCTGTCTTCGCCTTCGATCTTAGGAAGAGTATCTCTTCTGGAGAGGTTAAGTCTTCCCTTTTCGTCTGTACCCATGAACTTAACAGTGATTATATCACCTTCGTTACATACGTCTTCTACCTTTTCAACTCTCTTGTTATCGAGCTTTGAAATATGAACGAGACCTTCCTTACCGGGAGCAAACTCAACGAATGCACCGATAGGAATAATTCTTGTTACCTTACCTGTATAAATAGCGCCAACCTCGGGTTCGAATACGATACCGTCGATAATAGTCTTTGCAGCGTATGCGCTATCTCTATTCACAGCGGAAATGTAAATTGTACCATCGTCTTCGATGTCTATCTTAGCGCCTGTATCAGCAACGATCTTCTGAATAACCTTACCGCCTGAACCGATAACTTCTCTGATCTTATCGGGGTTGATCTGCATTGTGATCATCTTGGGAGCATATTCGGAAACGTCTTCTCTTGACTCAGGAATAGCCTTAAGAATAACTTCATCAATGATATAATCTCTACCCTTGTGTGTAACTTCGAGAGCATTCTTAATGATTTCGGGTGTCAAACCGTCGATCTTAAGGTCCATCTGGATAGATGTGATACCCTTGTGAGTACCTGCAACCTTAAAGTCCATATCGCCATAGAAGTCTTCAAGACCCTGAATGTCTATCATAGTCATCCAACGTTCGCCTTCTGTAATAAGACCGCAAGAAATACCTGCAACGGGAGCCTTGATCGGAACACCTGCATCCATAAGAGCCAAAGTCGAACCACAAACAGATGCCTGTGATGTAGAACCGTTAGAGCTGATTACTTCAGATACGCATCTGATAGCGTAGGGGAATTCTTCAACAGAAGGAAGCACAGGAACGAGTGAACGTTCTGCCAATGCACCGTGACCGATTTCACGTCTGCCGGGGCCTCTTGATGATTTTGCTTCACCAACGGAATATCCGGGCATATTGTAGTGGTGCATATATCTCTTTGTTTCTTCTGTATCAATACCGTCGAGAATCTGAGCATCGCCTATCGGGCCGAGTGTAGCGATAGTCATAACCTGAGTCTGACCTCTTGTGAACATACCGCTTCCGTGTGTACGGTTGAAAAGTCCAACCTCAGCAGCCAAGGGTCTGATCTCATCCATTCTTCTGCCGTCAACACGCTTACCGTCTTCAAGCAACCAACGACGTACGATCTTCTTCTGGATCTTGTATATAAGCTCGCCGATAATTTCGGGCATTTCGGGATACTCTTCGCTGAACTTTTCAACGATAGCATCTGTTATAGGCTGCATTCTTTCATCACGAACGTTCTTGTCATCTGTATCAAGAGCAAACATAACGTCCTTTTCGCAGAAATCAAACACCTTATCAAACATATCATGATCAAATTCGCATGAAGGATAATCAAACTTAGGCTTACCAACCTCAGCAACGATAGAGTTGATGAAGTTACAAACATTCTTGATCTCTTCGTGAGCTGTCATAATAGCGTCATACATAACGTCGTCGCTTACTTCCTTAGCTCCTGCTTCGATCATAACAACCTTATTCAAGCTACCTGCAACTGTAAGCTCGAGGTCGCTCTTTTCTCTCTGTTCAACTGTGGGGTTAAGAACGATCTGTCCGTCAACCAAACCAACAAACACACCTGCGATAGGTCCGTTCCACGGAATATCGGATATAGAAAGTGCGATAGAAGCACCGATCATACCTGCAATTTCAGGGCTATTGTCGTTATCAACGCAAAGCACAGTCAAGCTAAGGTTTACGTCATTACGCAAATCCTTGGGGAAAAGAGGTCTGATGGGTCTGTCAATAACACGAGATGTCAAAATAGCCTTTTCAGAAGGCTTTCCTTCTCTCTTAAGGTAACCGCCGGGAATTCTACCTACAGCGTAAAGTCTTTCTTCGAAATCAACAGATAAGGGTAAAAAATCAATACCGTCTCTGGGTTTTGCACTTGCTGTTGCGGTCGCAAGAATTACCGTGTCGCCAAAGCGAACCAAGCAAGAACCATTTGCAAGTCCTGCCATTTTGCCTGTTTCAATTACAAGCTTTCTTCCTGACAATTCATACTCGAACGTCTTGTAGTTCTCAAACATTTTCTTCCTCCGTTTTCTTCACTACGGCATATGTTTTAGCACTTAAATGCCTGTCCGACAAGCAATTTCGTCGGGCAAATATTTAACTGCTAAACCACTATGCCTTTTTTGTTTTATAAACTTATAGGGCAGAACCGTAAAATTCTGCCCCATTTTAAGCGTGTTTTATTTACGGATACCGAGTTTTTCGATTATTGCACGATAACGGTTGATATCCTTCTTTGTAAGATAGTTAAGAAGATTTCTTCTGCGTCCTACCATCTTGAGCAAACCGCGTCTTGAGTGGTGGTCGTTTGCGTTCTTCTTAAGGTGCTCTGTGAGAGTATTGATTCTATCTGTAAGGATAGCGATCTGTACTTCGGGAGAGCCTGTGTCTGTTTCGTGAAGCTTGTTAGCATCAATTACCTGTTTCTTCTGTTCTTTCAACATAATTTTTCACCTCATAAATTATTTTCGTCAAACGTCAGTAAGCGGTCGGTGAAGCAAAGCATTTTCGCTTTTTTGTCCGCAAACCGAGTCTGCGATTACATACCCTAATAATATAACACACTTGCCTTCATTTGTAAAGAGCTTTCCGTCATTTAATATTTTATTTACAATTTATTCCTCACGAAAACTCTTTTTCCATATCAGCCTTAAAAAATTTATCCTGCCTTCCAACGTAAAACTCATACGTTCTGTCCGTCAAAACAGCCTGAGTCAACGCCAAGTAAGTGGACCCCGCAACAGAGGTGTACACTCCGCCGTACACGTAAGCAAAATCATAACTCACGCTATCAAAAAGCTTTCTTACCATATAGTAAGATCTCGAATCGCGCAAAGCATA
Source organism: Oscillospiraceae bacterium (assembly GCA_015065045.1). GTDB lineage: Bacteria > Bacillota > Clostridia > Oscillospirales > CAG-272 > RGIG1995. The sequence continues at coordinate 31,573 of SVRB01000002.1, forward strand.
ATCAAGCATATCTCTTGACCAAGCATCATACACAAGCGACGACGTTTCGTTATATGCGCGAAGAAGGTCGGCAACATATTCTGTAGACTGATTAGATTTTAAAACAGCAAAAACCTGCGCGTTTTCATTAGCATAGGTATAATATTTTTCTTGCTGATCATCGTATTTCGGAAGCGGAACTACACCGTAATTACCTCTTATTTTCGAAGCATTATCGAGACTGTCTACATAAAACAGAATTTTTCCATTTCCAAAATCATCGTAAGCATTTGCAGAACTGAAAAACTTAGCGGGATCTGCCACTACGCTTTTCATCTTATTTATAAAACCGTTAAAACGTTCGCCATTATCAGCAACAGTAGGGATTACAGTGGCTCCGGTATTTGCATACTTCATTCCGGAAGCACCAAACATCGCTTGAACAAACATTTCTCCGCTGTAAGCACCGAGAGTAATAACGTCAGGATATTTTTCCTTACACATATCCTTAAGGCTCATCATAAAATCAAAAGTAAAAGTGCCATTATCTACACTGTCGTATATCAGATCCGTTATTCCGCAATCGTTTGCAATATCCTTATTGAAATACACTCCGACGTACGAACCCGGAGTAATTGCCGAATCTCCTACCACTCCGTACACTCCGTTGCCGCCCGAAAACTGAGACAATGATTCAGCATCATAGCAATCAGCGTTCAGACTTTCACCGAGTATCTCGTTAAGATTATATAACATATCCTTGCTATGCAACACACCGATACATTTCTGAGGAACAAGCACTAAATCAGCATACTTAGCTCCCGAGTTATGCGCTGCAGTAGCATTAGTCAAAAACTCATCATACGAAACACGGCGTATATAAAGCTTACAATTCAGCTTATTTACAATAAGCTCGCGCTGAATATCGAGAGCCCTCAGATACGCAGACTCACTTGAAGCATTTAAGCCTACTCCTGTATCATCGGCAATAACTATCGTTAAAGACGCCTCCTCAAAATCCTTGGACGCCGTATATTCCTCAAGAGCTTTTTCGGCTATATCCTTACCCGCCGCAAGAACGTCAGTTTGCGCAGGTATTTTTTCACCCTCAGCCTTTAAACCGGAGTCGTTAGAACCCTGACTCAAATTACCGCCCTTGTTTATCACAATAAAGCAAGACGTCAAGCTGCTGAGACAAATAACAATAACCAGAAAAAGAACAACAATTTTCTTCAACAAGTTTTACCTCATTTTTATTTTATCGAGTAAGTAGTACCCTCTTTTGTATCTGTAAGTATAATACCTCTTGCGGCAAGCTCGTTCCTGATACGGTCTGCTTCCGCATAGTTCTTAGCCTTCTTAGCCTCGAGTCTGAGAGCGATCTGCTCTTTTATTTCTCTATCGAGATCGGAATCAACCTCATTTGCGCCGTTTTCTTCAACATCATCCTTATCAAGATCGATGCCGAGAATAGAATCACAAAGCACAATAAGCTCATATATCTTATTTGACTTTGTTTCATATCTTGCCATATTCCAAACAGCGCCGAGCGCCTTGGGAATATTAAGGTCGTCGTTTATAGCTTCTTCAAATTCATTCTTAAGCTTGATAAGCTCTTCTTCACTTACCTGTCCGTCAGCGCCCTTGTGCTTTTTAATCTGGTTCTTAAGATTCTTCAAAGACTTCTTCGCAGAATCCATACCCTCAAAAGTAAAGTTAAGCTTCTGGCTGTAATGAGCGTTAAGGCAGAAGTATCTGAATACCATAGGAGAATATCCCTTTTCCTGAAGCTGATCAAGAGTATAAGTATTTCCAAGGCTCTTTGACATCTTACCGCCGTCAACGAGCATAAATTCACCGTGTATCCACCATTTTGCAGCAGGATGACCCAAAAGTCCGCATGTCTGCGCAATTTCGTTTTCGTGGTGTATCGGAATATGGTCAACACCACCTGTATGGATATCAAATTCCTCGCCGAGATACTTAAGACCCATAGCTGAGCATTCAATATGCCAACCGGGATAACCCATTCCCCAAGGTGATTCCCACTGCATAATGTGAGTAGGATCTGCCTTCTTCCAAAGGGCAAAATCTGCGGGATGACGCTTTTCGCTGTTTACTTCAACACGGGCACCTGCCTGATTTTCGTCAAAGTTCATTCTTGAAAGCTTACCGTAATCCTTGAACTTCTTGATATCGTAATAAATACCGTCGCTTGTTTCGTAAGCATATCCGTTATCAAGCAATCCCTGAACGAAATCTATCATTTCCTGAATATGCATAGTAGCCTTCGGAACGATTTCGGGAATCTGAATGTTAAGTCTTTCTATATCGCGAAGAAATACGCCTGTATAGTATTCAGCAATTTCCCAAGGTGTCTTTTTCTGCTCACGGGCAGTCTTTGACATCTTATCTTCACCGTCGTCAGAATCACTTACAAGGTGTCCTACGTCGGTTATGTTCATAGCGTGAAGAAGGTCATATCCGTTCCACTGCAACGTTCTTCTCAAAAAATCCATAAATACGTACGTTCTCATATTACCGATATGAGCGTAGCCGTATACTGTAGGTCCGCAAGAATAAATTCTTACGGTATTTCCGTTAAGAGGAGTAAATTCTCCCTTTTGTCTTGTCATCGTGTTATAAAGCTTCATATTATATTTTCTCCTGTTTTCAGATAATTATATACTTTTTATTTGTTTTCCTTATTTTCGAGTTCCTTTATTCTTTCCTCAAGCTCAGAAATCTTCTGAGCAACGGGGTCAGGAATATGGATATGGTCAAGGTCATCGGCAACTCGCTTATTATTCCTTTTAACGACCTTAGCAGGTATACCTACTGCGGTACAGTTTTCAGGAACCTCATCGAGAACCACTGCGTTAGCCGCGATCTTCGATCCGTCTCCCACTTTAAAAGGTCCTAAAACTCTCGCACCCGCACCAACCATAACGTTGTCGCCCAACGTCGGATGTCGCTTGCCTGTATCTTTTCCCGTACCGCCAAGAGTTACCCCCTGATACAAAGTACAGTTATCACCGATTTCAGTTGTTTCACCTATAACAACACCGGATCCGTGGTCAATAAACAAATTCTTGCCAATGGTAGCTCCGGGGTGTATTTCAATACCCGTAATCATCTTAGCGCCTTGGCTGATCATACGGGCTGAAAACTTGTGATTAGCCTTATACAGCTTATGCGAAACTCGGTGAGCCCACACTGCGTGGAGTCCCGAATAAAGCAACAAAACCTCAACCGTGCTTGATGCGGCAGGGTCTCTTTCTTTTACAGTTCTGACGTCTTCCGCTATCGTATCCTTTATACTGCTTATACACTTTGCAGTCTTACTGCTTTTGTAATACTGCTTTGCGATCTTAACAGGCTCGCTCGAAACAATATCTGCCATAACGTCAAACAGATCTTTTTTTACGTACTTTTTCATAACACATAGTCTCCCTAAAAACAAAAAAACACCTTTGAATTACTCAAAGGCGGCGAAACATCCGCGGTTCCACTTCGGTTTATAACTTGCGTGTCAAGTATCGCTGACAAAACGGG
>SVRB01000087.1 GCA_015065045.1 Oscillospiraceae bacterium
TCGCCCGCGGAATATTAGGCAACCCTTGGCTTTTTGCGGAAATAAAGGCAGCAATAAATAACGAAAGCTATTCCCCGCCATCCGCGGCAGAAAAAATAAATGTTGCTATTGAGCACACTCGCTCAGTTATAAACGAAAAAGGCGAAGGAGCTGTCGCGGCAGCCAAGGGGCAGCTTGCGTGGTACGTAAAAGGAATACGCGGCGCGGCAGATGCAAGAAACAGAATAATGTCAGCAGATACATTTTCAGAAATGGAAAAAATTCTTCTTGAAGTGGCAAAAAACACCCACGAGGTTTGAATTATGACAGACATAACTCTTTTTATAAGCGACCCGTCATTTCGCCGACTTCTTCGTCTTGAGCTTGAACGTATAGAAAAAACAGTTGGTGAAAGCGGTGAGGATTGCTTTCTTCTTATAACCGACACGCTCGACGTATCTGATATTTTCCACAAAAGAAAAATACTCATTACTCGCGGTGCGGAAAGCAACAAAACCAACTTGATTTTGCGACGTCCCGTAGATATGCAAAAGCTGCGTATTTTAGTATCTGAAATTTTCAAGCAAACGGAAACAAATCACGAACAAAAAACTAAAAACGATACTTCTATCAAACTAATAAAAGAAGAAAAATCAGCGCGTATCGGCGAAACAAAAATTCATCTTACCGAAAATGAATTTATTTTACTTTCCGCTCTTAAAGAAAAAAGTGGGGAGCTCATAAGCCGAGAGGAAATAAACTCGCTTTTAAATTCTTCGGGAAATACTCCCGAGGTATATATTTGTACGCTCAGAAAAAAGTTGACCGTTGATGACGGAGTAAACCCAATAATCACCGTAAGAGGAAAAGGGTATAAATTACGGTAAATAAAACATATGAAAATAACCCGCTCGCCGATAGGCGAGCGGGTCGTTTTTTCTTTTGATATTTTATTAATCAGCTGTAAGTCCGGAACGTTCAATACCCTGAACCAGGTACTTCTGGCAGAATACATAAACGATAACCAGCGGAGCTATGATCATAATTCCGCAAGTATTTCGGATAGCGGAGAAATAAAGATTCTGTCCGGCAAGATACGCCTCTGACTTCTTTCGAAGTGTTTCAGGAATGTTTTTGACGATAAACGGCAACAACTTCGTTGAATCACCCTTAAAGAACATATTAGCGTAGAAGGTATCCGTCCACTGCCAAGAGAACGCAAACAGGAAAACTGTTATAAGCATCGGAACCGACAACGGAAGAATGATCTTAAAGAATGTCTTGAAGGTGCCAGAACCGTCAATATAAGCCGACTCTTCAAGTTCATCGGGAACACCGCGGAAGAACTGACGGAGAAGGAATATATATAGACCGTTTTTAAACGCCAAACCAAACAACGACAGGATGATAAGAGGCATATATGTGTCAATAAGTATCATACCGCCAACAGTATCCTGACTGTTGAATAATCCTCCAATAAACTCAAAAAGTCCCTTTCCGCCCAATACAGTTGATATAGGATCTCGTATATCAAACGAAGTGAAGAAACCAAATATTGCAGAATACAATGTCTGATGAGGTATTATCATCGTCAGCAAAACTAACGCAAAAATTACTTTAGCTCCCTTGAACTTAAATTTCGCTATACCATACGCAACCAAAGCACAAGCAAATGTCTGTAGTACAGCACACGAAACTGAAAGTATAAGTGTATTCAAAAACGCTTCAGTATAATTGGATTCATTAAATATGGCAGTATATGTATCCAGCGTAAAATGCTTAGGTATGATCAGAACCGTAACGTCAACAAAGTCCTCCGGAGACATAAATGAACCCGCGATTTGCGTAATAAACGGGAAAAGTACAATGTAGGCAATACCTATCAGAAGTATAAGTCTGAAAATATACCAAACAACCTTCTTTAAGAAGAACAGAGAAAGGTATTTTGCTTTAAGCCTTTGAGAAAGAGGAGCTCTGTCAAATTCTACTTTGATCTTTGCATTAGGGTCTCTTCTCATAGCTCCGACATTTTGTCTTTTTATTGCATCCATATCTTTGCCTCCTTAATCATTTCGTCTTTGATAGAAGACGAATACAGAACAAATACCGGCAACCGCCAAAACAATAAGAATTACAACAAGGAAGTACATCCATGCCATAGCAGATCTTACTCCTTCGGTGATCATCGCACCTGAGCTATTAATAAATGACATTACAAGATTTGATTCTCCCGTAAAGGAGTCAATTACAGTATAAACCGCATTTACTAATATCATCGGGCTTATCATCGGGAATGTTATCTTCCAAAAAGTTTCCCAAGCACTTGCTCCGTCTATCTGGCATGACTCATAAATAGCGGGCGAGATAGACTGTAATCCGGCAAGGAATATAAGCATCTGAACACCTGAACGGTTAACAATATTAAAAATATTATTTATCCATTCAGAAACAAGATCTGCAAGACCTGTACCAATCTTCATATTGGCAAACAAAGTAGCTATATCCAAAGAAGATACAATTTGTGAAGATGCGTTTTCTTCCTCTGCTCCCGTGTTCATTCCCTCACCAACAGCATCGCTAATCGCGTTCTGTGCACTGATCTGCTCCATAATACCGGTTGACAAAATAACGGGAACGAAGAATATCGCACGGAACAAAGCTCTTCCAGCCATTTTCTGATTAAGCAAAATTGCCATAAACAATGAGAATATTATAATGGCAGGAATATCAAATATCATCTGTCCAAGTCCTTCTACCAAAACCTGCAAGAAGGTAGAGTTATTTACTTTTACGGCAAATAACGCATCATGGTAATTCTGAAACCCGACAACTCCGTCAGCTTGAACAAAAGTCAGTTTAAGAGAAGAAAACAACATCGGAAAATAAATAAACACAAATCCGATTATGAAAGGAAGTACAAACAGCCATCCTGAACGAGATTTACGTCTGTCAAGTGATGACGCTTTTCCTCGTTTTTTGCGTGGCGTATTTTTTATGGTAACACCATTTTGCGCATTAGTCATTTCTTTGCACCTCTCCTTTCTTAATGGTTAATAACTTTGTAGGCGTACGGGGCAAGCTCATATTTGATGCCTTCGTACTCTACCGTAACTGAAAATACATTGTAATTGAGGATAAACGTTCTGTAAGCGGAATCATCGTCTCCGTCTTTTCCGCCATAAGTAACCGCAACAATAGAGCCGTCATCACAAGTATATTTGTTAGAAACTACCGTATTATTAACAGTCTCTTCCTTTTTCTCCATTGTAGCTACGATTTCCTTATAGGGCTTACTTGTGATATCGATATAATAATCACCCTTCTCATTAAGAGCAAGCATATCGTTTTCAAGTGCTGATGAACGAATATTTTCAAATGCCGCGCTGTATTGCTCATATACAGACTGAAGAGGCAAAAGTCTTGCTTGATAATTTGCAATAATTGCCTGAATTTCTGATGCGTTTGCAGGGTTCTTAGCTAAAAGAGCCTGTGCAGTTGCAATTTCTTTATTCATAGACTCAATTGCATTTTTCAAGATAGAAGAGTTGTTTACAGACGGAGAATAGTTTTTAGTGAATACTGAATAAACACTGTCAATCTCTTTACAAAGAGCAGTGATCGCGTCTTTGCAAGAAACTATCTCATATGAAAGGCTGATCTTATCGGAAACATACGCTTTACGTTCAGCCTCGCTCATGCTCAAAACATCTTTTTCAAGAAGGAGCGCATAAGCTTCTTGGGCAGCCGTATATTTTGCAATATTTTCTTTAATCTGATCCAAATGAGCTTTAATGAACTCAAGGTTTTCTTCCAAACCTGTAAGCAAAGGAAGCAATACTGTAGAACTTGTGTTCGCGGAGAGCTCGCTTGATGCAAATTTATCAGAACCGTATATAAGCACCTTTGCCTCAAGAACAGCCTGACTGTTAGCAAGCTCTGTTGCTACCTTGTAAGCAGTTTCAAAGGCATTTTGCAAATTGACTGTGCTGTCTTCGTTAGTTAAGTATTCACCGCAAGCTGTGTTATAGAACTGTTCATAGCTTATGACCTTTTTATCATAAGTTACCTTATCGCTTTCAATCTTTTGATACTTAGAATCTATAAGTTCAAAATCATTTTCGTTATCATTGATAACTATTGCTGCATCGTAGAGAACCTTTGCAACATCCTTGTCTGCGCCTGTAGCAGCCTCATAGCTTGCTTTGAGTTCATCGACAGTTTTTCCGGAAATTGCTATAGCATTAAGACAAGCGGTCTTCTCAAGTTCGGATGCGTCTTTATCAAGCTCTGATTTGAGTTTTTCAAGCTCTTCTGCTGTATACTTTGCGGCATAGAAAGCGGTCTTATAAACGAGAAGATCAATTTCTGCTTGAGCTGCGCTATTCTGATAGTTTATCCAAGTTTCATGAATTTTATCTCTCGCAACAAGTGTTGCAGCAACTGCTTTACTTATCCTTGCGCGATATTCATCAAGCTTTACACAAGCATCGTCGATAGTTGATATGTACTTTGCATATTCTTCTTTATTGCCTTCGATATTAGCCGTGCTGTTAAATTTAGCTACATATTCTTCGATGATCTTGAAATATTCTTCAGCTTCTGCCGTTATTTTCTTAATCTCGTCTATGCTGTTGGCAGGTACTCGTCTTGTTTCAAGGGCCTCTTTGAGCTTCTTCTTTGCTTCTTCTGTTTCCTTGAGAAGCTGCTCAAGTCTTTCAGCTTCAGCCTCAGCTTCTGCATCAGCAATAATCTCATCTTCGTCGGGAATACGTTCACCTACGAGGAATTCATGGTCTATTATAAGCTTTGTCTGAAGGTCGCCGAGAATATTGTTGAGCTCTACATACATATCAACGAGGTCTTCTTTCCAAATATCATATCTTACTGAGAAATATTTGTTAAGAACCATGTCTTCTTTAAATTTATCATAATTCTGATAAACCAAAGTAAAGTAGATGCTCGCGCCGTTTTCGATAGCTTTAAGCATAGCCATCTCAATATCGCCTTCCTCATTGATAGGAGTTCCTGCGAATTGAACATATCCGTGAAGAACTACACCAATAAAGGGAACTGCGTTGCTGGAATCCTTATAGCGGCTAGAGTTTATGGGCATATTAATAATATGGTCCACATATCTCCATGAATAAGCATTTCCGCCATCTGTCATGATCTCAAGATAGTTTCCATCTTCATTCTTAAGATTTGCGAGTTGCTTAAACGCTTCAACGGTATATTTTTTTGAATCTTCTCTGTTTAAAGGATTGTCCTCATTAAAATCAGAGTTAAGATCTGTACCGAGAGTAGAAACCGAAATACCTGTAGGATTATACTTCAGATAATTTGTGGCAAGCTTTGTTACGAATCTCTCGAAGCACGAGGGAGCAATCGCAAGTTCAAAATATCCGACATATGTCTGATAAGTTGCACTGTACTCTCGTCTTGACGTATAACGGTTATCAATTGTCTTTACTGCGTGTTTGTCAAGTGAAACACCGTCGAAAACATCCGTCGAGTTAATATATACAAAGTCGAAATCGGGGAAAATTCCGAAGCCTTCCTTCTTGGAGGTTTCTAAAAGCTTTTCAAATCCCGAAGCTCCGCCAACAGAAGATTCCCAGTTCAAATTATAAGGAACTGTTGAATACATACCTCCGTTTGC
>SVRB01000088.1 GCA_015065045.1 Oscillospiraceae bacterium
CATATCCGTGTGGCAGTAGTATATATCCTCTTTATTGTCTTTCCATACGTCTCTGCCTTTGTATGAGTCTTTTGCTTCTGAAATGCGGTTGTATGCGTCAATACCAGTTCCTCTGAGGTATGCGGCAAGTCCGTCTCTGCCGTAATACGAAAGGTATGGTTCGTTGTCGTTCATTTGTCTGAAGGATGCGAATTGAATCAAATATCCACCCTCACGGAAGGCTCTGAGCTGCTCGAGGTAGCCGTTACCCCAATGTATCGTCGTTACCTTATTGAGTGATCTCTCTCCTGCAAATCTAATTATTTCTTTATGTACTTTTCGCATTGACTCGGAAATAAAGGAAGCGCTTTGGTGTTTGTTTGGCATATTCGGGTAGTTTGCGTGCGCGTGATATGAAAGGGTAAGCCAGTCGGAATTATCTTCCCACTCTTGACGGTATTTATCGGTCATCATTGTAAGATTAAAGTAATCCTTATGCTCGGAAAAATCTGCTGACGACTCGTCGTTATATTCATAATATAAATTCAGGTGAACGTGCGCACCGTAAAGCTCGTTCGCTTTTTTAAATGGAGCGAGAAACGGGTGGTCAAAAAGGGAATTGTACTTTTCGGGATGCTTGCTTATATCATAGAGAAAAACAATGCAGTCATCGACAGTAAAATAGTATTTGTTAGTAGCATTTTTAAGTCTGTATACTACAATTTCTGCACGGTGTCCGTTTTTGCTGTCGATTGCATAAAGCGTATTTCTGTAGTTGTAAAGCGGCACTTCAGCCGAATACGAGCGTTCCTCTTGGTTATAAACAGCATCAATTCCATTTATAGTTACAACAGCGTTACCCGCGCCCTTTACCGTTGCAGTAACGTATAGGGCATCTCCTTCGACTCTTCCCTCGGAGTCATTTAAACAGTCTCCGTCAATATGTGATACAAAAAATATCGGGTCATAATTATGAAAAAAATCGCGCATTTTTCACTACCTCGTCTTTTTGAATTCTACTTATTATACCACGAATATCCAAAAGATACAATACGCAATTATTATACTTTTGGTTGTTGTCTTTTCATGATCTGGAGCGTACCGTTTTTCAGGTTCCAAAGATGGTTTATGTTTTTCTCGGAGATCATAGTTTTTCTTTTGTACAGCTTTACACTTGTTTTTACCTCGAGAAAGGTATTGTCTTTGATTTGCGGTGTCATATCAATAGTAAGCGTAAAAGGAACATACCTGAATTTTTTCCGTGGGTTTGTGTCTGATAAATAGTCTTTTCTTGCGTATTGTTCGAAATCTATATTGACCCATTTTGTAAAGTTTTCGACCAGTCTTTTGTAGAAAAGACTGATTTTTTTACAAGCTGTGTTGCTTCCCTCGAAGCTGAGCACGTTGAAAAAAACGTGTGCAATGGGTGTGTTTTCGTGCTTTATTACGTTTTTTTCTTGAAGCTTTTTATATGTAGGTAAGCAGAAGTCTTTTTGGTTTTTCATATTATTCTCCAAAGCGTTTTTTCTTTCATTATATGATGAACAGAAAAAAATAATGCTGTGTAAATACACAGCATTGTAAAGACTATCATTTTGATTTTTTCTTTGAAGGAATTTTGTCGGGCTCAATACTTATTCCTCTGGTCTTTATGGGAGTAGAGAATACGATCGTTGTTTGCGTTTTACCGAATTTCTGAATTTCTCCCACAAAAGCATCAAGCTCAAACGTAGTGGGGAAAGACACTTTTATAAGAACACTGTAATCGCCGGTGATAGAGTTACATTCAGTAACGTTGGGGCACTTTTCTGCGAATTCATAAAACTCAAGCTTTCTTCTGCTTTCCATAGCAATATTTATAAAAGCTGTAATAGAGCACCCAAGCTTCGCAGGATCGACCTCTGCTCTGTATCCGGTAATAACTCCGTCTTTTTCGAGCTGTTTTATTCTTGCGGAAACCGAGGGGGATGACAGTGATACTGCTTCAGCCAACGTCTTAAGTGGTGTTCTCGCGTTTTTTTGAAGCATTGATATAATTTTCTTATCAATATTATCCATATTTGCTTTCTCCTTACGTCTCAGATAATACAAGCATATTATATTAGATATATTGCAAAAAAGCAATAGATTTTCACAAAAAAGACTTTTAAAAATTAGTCTATTTCTAAAAAAAACATTAATATATTAAGGAATGTTATAATTTTCAATAGTTTTTTTGTGTTTTTGACTAATTATATTTAAAAATGTAATAGTCCTTGATTATAGAGGTCCGGGATTTTTTTGAAATATAGTCTTCGTATATTTCAAAAACGTCATCATTTGCAAAATATATTCTTTTGTGGTCAATATATTTTATGCTTAATAGCGCAGGCTCGGTTTGTTTACCGTATTTTCCAAAGATAAATTGGTTTTGCTTGTTGTAAAGGTTAGTAAGCACGCTCTTGCCGTATGCTGTAGAGTCAAAGCCTCTGCTGACGTAGCTTAAGCTTTTTCTGTCGTTTGAAATAGTAATGCACATAGCGTTAGGTGAGTTTGCCGTATTCTTTGCAGTAGCCTTTATATCAACAGATATCCCGTAAAAGTCGATAAGATCATTATTGTAAGGGGTATATGGGTCATACGTTTTGATCTTTATATTATACCGATCTGCAAAGTAAATAAACTTTTGTTCAAGTATTTTATCATCATTTATCGAACAAACGGGTAGGTATAAATTTTCTATTTTTATCTTGTCAGCTAAATATACAAGCGAATCGATACCTCTCGCGTGGTAGTCGGTTACGATGTAAGAGTCGAGCTCTTTTATATGGTTTTCTGTCATAAAATATTCGCCGTATCTAACGTTTGAGTATGCGCATCCCGAGGCATCACATAATAACGATCTGCCGTTTGAAACTATCAAAAATGAGTCTCCGTAATATGTGCTTGAGAATATCATTTTTTGTATATTCTTGTTGCTTACGTTATAGATTCCGAGGCAAACGGAGAAGAGAATGATTGAAACAATAAAAGGAATAAAGTATAGATACTTTTTCTTAGTATTAGTCAGCGCGATAATCAATAATGAGATGATCAGAAATCCGATTATAAATACAGTGAATTTATAGTTTATATTTACAACGGGCGAGTGGTCTGCCCATATGTCTGCAAGATATAACATAAAATTTGCCGCAAGTTGTGATACAAATGCTATCGCTTTTGCCAAAGGCGGTATAAAGAATAGTAAAAGTATAAAAGGGCAGGTGTACATCAGCACCAATAATGGCGGATTAAACACAAGATTCGATATAGGTGATATTATTGCAATTTCTTTAAATGCTATCCACATTATCGGCAGGGAGAATATGATGGGAACGATTCCGTAAATAAGAGGGATAATAAGCAGGGTAAATGTTTTTGAGATAAATAAATTTTTCTCTTCTATGTATTCTTGAAGTTTAACGTCAATAGGGATCGCAACCTCCAAAAGTCCGTACGTAGAGAAAAACGAAAGCCACATACCAATATCAAGTATTGCGTTGGGAGATATAAAGCATATTAGCGCAACAGATGAGCAAAGCGCTGTTATCGAGTCATGGTTTTTGGCAATCAAAAACGATGCGTAATAAAGTATAAGCATAATCGCCGCACGCTTTACGGCAGGTGAAAAGCCTGTTATTCCTGCATAAGTAAACGTAAGAAGTATCATTACGATATACTTTTTCTTTTTGTTTATGTTAAGCTTTGAAACGAGCTTGTCGAGGGATACTATAAGTATCGAAAAGTGAGTTCCGCTTACTGCAAGCATATGCAATAGACCAAGAGCACGGAAATCGTTAATTGATTTTTGCGATAGCTTATCAATGTTACCCAAGATCAAAGCATCACAAAGAGCGCCTGCTTCGCCGGACATATATTTTTTAAACTGCTTTGCAAGTGCATCGTTTATTTTATAGAAATAATACGAAGGGAAGGGCTTGATTTTTTCTTCGTTGTCGGTTATTTCATCAATAATTTCTGCGTTTATATATATGCCCTTTGATATAGAGTAGCTGTTATTTAAATATATAGCTTGTCCTTCGCTCTGTGAGGTAAATAAAACCTTCGCCGAATATGAGGAATAGTAAGGGTCATCGAGTTTCCCGCCAAAAGAAAGGGAAGCCTTGAAATTTACCTTTTGGTTATTTATTTTTTCAAACTGTACGGTGTAAGTTGAGAACGTATCGGAAAGATAATTTTCATCAATGATAAAAAATTCCGTATCACATTCTTTGTTGCAATAGGATTGTACATTTTGATAGTTTATACTGAAATGAATAATAGAAATAACCGACGAAAGAATGATAGGCGGTATTATAAACAGTAAGATAAATTTCGTTTTGTGTTTTATAAAAAGACAAGCAATACCAATAAGAATAGCCGAAGCCAAGACGGTAATTGTAAATACGGTTCCTGATACGTAATACAAAAATAAGCATAATAAAAAAAGACAACAAGAAAAGGAGAATGGTCGTTGTTTCAGTGTAATCATGTTGTCTCTCCCTCTTGTGTCTTAGTCCTGATATATAATTGTGTAAAATACTATTGTATTTCCTGATCAAGCTGTTTGAAAATGTTGTCGTCAAAAAAGTCTGTGATGGTCATATCAAGCCCGTCGCATAGCTTTTTGAGTGTAATAACAGATAGGTCGCGTCGGTTGTCGTTCATTAGGCTGTATACCGTTGACGGAGTAACACCCGAACGAGTGGCAAGTTCGTTATAACATATATTGCGATCAGCACAAATGTTTTTGAGTCGTTTCACTATTGCATCTTTAATTAACATTTGTTTTCACCTCGATAGAGATTGTATATAAATATTTGCATAAGCGTATACGCGTGTGCGTACAAGAAATTTTAATAAAATTATTATACTAAGAAAAGAGAAAATAAGGAAGATATCATAACAAAAAAAACATTGTTAACAAAAAATTCATAAAAGAGGTATTGCAAAAACAGGCTTATTGTGATATACTAACGGAAGTTGAATAGAGAACAAACTGTTCACCGAGGAGAAGTACTCAAGTTGGTGAAGAGGCGCCCCTGCTAAGGGTGTAGGTCGGGTAACCGGCGCGAGAGTTCAAATCTCTCCTTCTCCGCCAAGATACGATGGTATGGTAAAACCACACCATCGTATTTTTTTATTCAGATAAGAGATTTGAACTTGAGCGCCGGCTTGCCGGCAAGAGAGGGAGAACAGCAACGCGCCGCCGGTGGCGGAAGAAGCGTTGGTGTTTGAGTGGCAGCCGTTCGCAGAATACGAGTAAATTTATTTGCGAAGTATGATGCGGTAACGGCAACGGTGCAAAGTCGCCTTAAGCGACGAGACAAAATCTCTCCTTCTCCGCCAAAATACGATGGTATGGTAAAACCATACCATCGTATTTTTTTATTCAGGTAAGAGATTTGAACTTGAGCGCCGGCTTGCCGGCAAGAGAGGGAGAACGGCAACGCGCCGCCGGTGGCGGAAGAAGCGTTGGTGTTTGAGTGGCAGCCGTTCGCAGAATACGAGTAAATTTATTTGCGAAGTATGATGCGGTAACGGCAACGGTGCAAAGTCG
>SVRB01000089.1 GCA_015065045.1 Oscillospiraceae bacterium
AGCCACCCATATCCTTGATCCATTCAAGAACGAGCTTGCATACGTAAATGGGGTAGCAGGGAGGTGTGTTATACATAGAGCTGTTATCAGCAATTGTTTTGTAGTTGAGCATTACAGGTGTAATATCTCTTTCCTTACCGAGAAGGTCTTCGCGGATAATTACAACTGTAAGACCTGCGGGAGCCATATTCTTCTGTGCGCCTGCATAGATCATACCGAACTTGGAAACGTCAACAGGTTCGGAAATAATGCAAGAAGACATATCAGCTACCAACGGGATATCGCCTGTATCGGGAATATAGTAATATTTTGTTCCGTAAATAGTATTGTTGAAGCATACGTGAACGTAGTCAGCGTCGGGACGGATGTCTTCCTTGCTGAATACGGGAATGTAAGAATTGTTCTTATCTTCAGAAGAAGCAATACAAACAACGTCGCCGTATTTCTTAGCTTCCTGGAAAGCCTTCTTTGAGAACTGACCGGAAACGACGTAGTCAGCCTTTCCCGAGCCTGTCATAAGGTTAAGCGGAACCGCGGAGAACTGTGTTGAAGCTCCACCCTGCATAAACAATACCTTATAATTTTCGGGAATGTTCATAACTTCACGCAAAAGAGCTTCAGCTCCTGCGATAATTTCTTCATAAACGGGTGAGCGGTGGCTCATCTCCATAACAGACATGCCTGAGTCTCCGTAGCAAACCATTTCAGCAGCGCATTTTTCAAGCACTGACAAAGGCAACATAGACGGACCTGCAGAGAAATTGTATACTCTTTTCATCTTTTTAAGTACTCCTTGTAAAAATTTAACTTTACCTTATATTATATACCTAATAAAAAAATATGTCAAGTAATAAGTATACAAAAACACCAATAAATTACTTTAATTTATGGTTATTATTACATAAGTTAAAACAAAAAAATACGTCCACAGAATAATAGTGGACGTATAATTTTTAACCGAGCATATCAGCCAAGCTTTGTGTTACAGAGCTGATAGTATTAAGTGTGCGCGCCGTGCTTTTTTGGAACTTTGATTTCGGCTTACTCATAGATCTAACGGTAAGACCGATAACCGTGACTGCCATAGTGCCGGCAATAATTCCCGATGTTATTTTCATATTTTTGGTTGACAAACAGTACCACTCCCTTGACAATTTTGTTTACGGAAATAGTATTGTATCAATAATAGAAAAATATACGAAATTAACCAAGGTAATTTATTGCAAAATGAGAGGGAAGACCGTCATTCCAGAATACTTCAGCTTCTCCTGCAATAAGTGGTTTAATGTATTCGAGGCATTCGTCAGTAACGTTGTTGCCTGCTTCGTTGATAAATTCAGCGGGAACTTCTCTTACCTGGTTAGCGATCTTTTCGATGTCAGCGTAAGTAGGTTCAACAGTGTAAGGATTGCTTGATGTACGAGTGAAGCACATCATCTTGCCTGAAATACCTGCTGTTGCATTCTTAACTGCTGCCGCACCAACCATAAGAGATTCTTCGATATCAGCCTTTGATGCGCAGTGAGCAGCGCATCTTTGGAGAAGGTTGAGTTCGATAGAACGAACCTTGCATCCGAGTTTTTCTTTAACGATAAGCTCAAGGCTCTTGCCTGTTCCTGAAAGATATTTGTGACCGAATACGTCAGTAGCGCCGCTTTGTGCAGATTCGCCAACGTATTTTCCGTTTTTGTCTCTGAGACCCTCAGAAACTGCGATTACAACGTTGGGATGCTTTTCAAGTGCTGCCTTTACGTCTTCGATAAACTGATCGATTTCAAAATCTCTTTCGGGGAGATAAATATAATCAGGGCCGATTCCGTTGATAAGACGGGGAAGACCTGCCGCAACTGTAAGCCAGCCTGCATCTCTACCCATAATTTCAACGATAGTAACTGCCTTAACTGTATAAACAGCGCAGTCACGGAGAATTTCCTGCATTGAAGTAGCAATATACTTTGCCGCAGAGCCGTATCCGGGAGTATGGTCTGTTCCAACTACGTCGTTGTCGATAGTCTTCGGAACGCCCATAACCTTAATTTCATAGTCGTGTGTTTCAGCGTATGCAGAAACCTTTGCAACTGTATCCATAGAGTCATTTCCGCCGATATAGAAGAAATAACGGATATTATTAGCCTTAAAGAAATCAAAAAGCTTTTCGTAAACTGCATCGTCTTCGCCCATTTTAGGAAGCTTACGTCTGCATGAGCCCAAAGCTGCCGCGGGTGTGGAAGCCAAAAGCTTGAAATCCATCTCGGACTTTAAAACTTCGTTCAAGTTTGTAATTCTGCCGTCGAGCATACCTTCAACGCCGTTATGAGCGCCATAGATAACGTCGATAGCTTCTGATTCGAAAGCGCCCTTAATAACGCCTGCCAAAGTAGCGTTGATAGCTGTTGTAGGACCGCCTGACTGTCCTACTATTGCATTTCCCTTTAACATATCTATTATGTCCTTTCGTTTATATAAATATAATTTATTCAAAAAATACCATAACAAGATTATTATACCATAATTTTATAAAAAATCAAGGATAAATACCATAGGTACGCAAATTTAATACACTGAAAAACAAAAATACCGCCTACATTAAAAAATGTAACAGCGGTATATTTTATTTATTGTTTTACTACGATGCAGTTTTCTATTCCGTAGTACGTAAAGCACTCCAAAGCATTCTCGTCAATTTCCTCGCCCGAAATAATTATCGGAACCGCAGGCGGACAACCAACCTCAGAGAAAGCCAAAACACGACCTATGCAGTCTTTAACATCGAGAGTTTCTTTTGGTGAAAAAGTAGCCTCTCTGACAGATAAGATTTTCTTCGGCAAACGTTGAACGGGTGGTTTTGATTTTATCTCATCTTTTCTTGGTATTGAGAGCATAGCGTCCTCTAAAACTTTAAGACAGCTATCGTTCATTTCGGGTGTAAGCATAAAGACAACGTAATCGGGATCGGAAAACTCGCACTCGATATTCTTTGTTCTCAAGATTTCAGCAAGATCAATTCCGGTATATCCGTATTTCTTTGTCTTAACGGTTATTTTAAGAATCTCGTTACCTGAAAGCTCGTATCCGTGTTTCTCTAATTTATCGCAAATAGACTTGATTTTTACAGCAAAGCTCGACAGCTTTTCTCGGTATCCGTCTGCCAAATATTTATTGGCAAGATCCAAAGACTGCAAAATAAGATAAGAGGGACTTGTTGAGCCAAAGAGGGATAAAGCGTTTTTTGCTTGCTCTAAAAACAGCATCGGCGCATTTTTTGATATATGCAAGTATGCACCGCCCGTAAGCACGGGAAGGGTTTTATGCGCTGAGTCGCAACACATATCAGCTCCGAGTGATATTGGATGCTTAGAGTCTTCCAGAAAGTGCAGGTAAGCGCCGTGAGCATTGTCGACCAAAAGCAGAACTCCGTATTTGTGGCAAACTTCTGCTATACCCTTAATATCAAGCGTGTTTCCGAGGTAATCGGGAGACGTTACGTATACGGCTGTCGGCTTTTGTATTGCGTTTTTCAAAACGCTGTCAAGCTTATCTGCCGTAATAGAAAAAGACAGATACGACTCATCGTTGTCGGAAGCAAACCATTCAATATCAAAGTCAAGCAAAGAAGCACTGCTCAGAAAAGTCTTGTGCGCATTTCTTGAAGCAAAGATCAACGGCTTTTGTTTTCTTTCAAAAGCCAGAAGCGTAACGAGATAAAGCATAGCTCGTATACAAAGCGATGAACCCTCGGTCGAATAAAACGTATCGCAACCGAATATCGCGCTTGCATTGTTTTCGCTTTCCTGAATTATTCCGTCAGCCGTGTAAAGACTGTCGGCACCCTTTATTTCGGTAATATCCAAATGCTCTAAGCCCAAAGCCGAATTACCTTTGTGACCCGGCATATGTAAGCGAAGTGTTTTTTCGTCAGCATATTTACGTACAAAATCGCAAATAGGTGTATTCATTTCTTCTTTCTTTCCATCGTGCGAGCAATTTCAACCATGATCGCACATTCCATTCTCTTTTTAAACAGCTCGCAGCCGTATTTGTATACGCCCGTAACACTGCCCGTTGAGTGATATGCGTTAGCAGCGCAACCGCCCGAGCAATAAAGCTTTGCCCAACAGTCGCGGCAGTCTTCTCTTGCGTAAACGTTGCAGGAAGCAAATTCGCACTGAGCTTCTTTGTTTGTCACTCCGTTCCATATATCACCGAGCTTGTATTTTTCATCACCTACGAACTGGTGACAGGGGTAAAGGTCACCCCAAGGAGTAACAGCCATATATTCGGTACCCGAGCCGCAACCGGATATACGCTTATAAATACAAGGACCGCCTGTGAGGTCGATCATATAGTGATAGAACGTGAAGGGCTTGCCTTCTTTGTCCTTTTGGAGCATAAGCTCAGCAAGCTTTTCGTACTGATCGAGTACGATAGGGAGGTCTTCTTGTGTTAATTCGGAAGGATCTCCGGGAGCGCAAACTACAGGTTCAATGCTGAGTTCGGTAAAGCCGAGGTCAAGCATCTGCTTGATATCGTTAAGAAAATCGGGGTTTGCGTGGGTAAACGTGCCGCGCATATAATAATTCTTATGTCCGCGCGCTTCAACAAGCTTCTGGAATTTGGGAACGATTTTTTCCCAGCTTCCGTTACCTGCATAGTCAACGCGGTAGCGGTCGTGTATTTCTTTTCTGCCGTCAAGGCTGAGAACAACGTTACTGCATTCTTTGTTTGCAAATTCGATCACGTCGTCATCTATAAGAAGACCGTTTGTAGTTAAAGTAAAACGGAAATTCTTGTTATGCTGTTTTTCAATGCTTCTCGCGTAGCTTACAAGCTGTTTAACAACTTCGAAGTTCATCAAAGGCTCGCCGCCGAAGAAGTCAACCTCAAGGTTTCTTCTTGTTCCCGAGTTAGCAACAAGGAAATCCAAAGCCTGCTTGCCTACTTCAAAGCTCATAACGGCTCTTTCGCCGTGATATTTACCCTGACTTGCAAAGCAGTATTCGCAGTTGAGGTTGCAGGTGTGAGCGATGTGCATACAGAGAGCTTTAACAACTCCCGATGTCTTTTCTTTAAGCTTACCTGCCATACCCTCAAATGTGTCCTCTGCAAAAAGCTTGCCGATCGATTTAAGATGAGCAACCTGATCGTAGCATTCTTCGATGTCCTCGGCAGTTACGTCATCTGATAAATATTTATTATTCATTTTTTCGATGATGGTATCGCGGCTCTCCGTTTGGAAGAGGGAAATGATGTCGTAGGCAATATCGTCAACGACGTGAATACCGCCTGAGCAGATGTCGAGCACGATGTTGTAACCGCCAAGCTTATATTGATGTATCATAAAGTGAACACTCCTTAATTTTGTATCAAAAATGCCGCCAAAAAAGGCGGCATTTTATAGGAAAGTTTATATATTACTTGCTTTCCTTGTTTTCGCACTGCTGGTTAGCAATACCGCAACTTGTTTTGCAAGCGGACTGGCAAGATGTCTGGCATTCGCCGCAACCACCCTTGTTAGCGCTTTCACAAAGATT
>SVRB01000090.1 GCA_015065045.1 Oscillospiraceae bacterium
CCTCCCTTGTGCCTTCTTTGGTTACTTTCTTGGCACCCAAGAAAGTAACATAAAAAGAAAAGATAATATTATTAGGCAAAATAATACGTCTTTGCCCTCTCAGTCAGCTTCGCTGACAGCTCTCCCAAAGGGGAGAGCCTTAAAAGCACAAATAGTCAGGAGCTTTGCTCCCGAACCCACACCAAAGATGCTTTTTGAAAAAAGCACCTTTGGAATCCGCAAAAACTTTAAATATAATTATCATTTAATATTTGCAAAACAAAAAAGCTCCCGTGGGAGCTTTTTTTGCTTTTATGCTCTTAAAGTAATTCCGAGTTCTCTTTCGAGGAGCGTTAAGATCTTCTTTGTTGCCTTATCTGCCTCTTCATCGGTAAGAGTATGATCAGCTGAACGCATCGTTACCTTAAACGCAAGACTCTTCATACCCTCGGGCACCTGAGCACCTCTGTATACGTCAAAGAGCTTAACGTTTTCAACAAGCTTTCCGCCTGCCTTCTTCATAACCTTTTCTATAGCGCCAACCTCAACCTCTTCTGCGCATACAAACGCAAAGTCACGTGTTGATGCAGGGAACTTAGGCAAGTGCTTATACTTTCTTTCAAAATTGCTGTTTTCAAGCAATTCGTTAAAGTCAAGCTCAGCAACGTATACGGGGCAATCAATACCGTAGTTGCTTGCAACGTCGGGATGTATTTCACCGAATATACCGATAACCTTGCCGTCAGCAGTTACTATTTCAGCGCAACGTCCGGGATGGAACGTCGGATCGTCTGATTTAGCTCTGTAGTCGCAATCAATAATGCCGCCGTTTTCAAGTATAGCACCGACAACGCCCTTCATTCTGTAGAAGTCGCCGTTTCCGTAGAAGCCTGCCATAACCTTGAACTTTTCTTCGGGAAGCTGTGTTATATCGTCTGAGGGAATATATACCTTAGCCATTTCGTAAAGCGATACAGCTTCTGAATGGTGATTGTTATTGTGCGCCAAAACTTCCATAATTGAGGGAATTGCAGTTGTACGCATTACGCTTGTATCTTCGCCGAGGGGGTTAGATATTACAACGGAATTTCTCTGCTTGGAGTTTGCAGGGAGAGCTATCTTATCATAATATTTGGGGCTGATAAATGAGAATGTATAAATTTCATCAAAGCCGAGTGAGCAGAGGAAATTACAAATTCTTCTTCTGTAGCCCTGTGATTCTGTAGGAAGACCTACCTTAACGTCGGATGCGAAGAGTGTTGACTCGATCGAGTTATATCCGTGGATTCTGATTATTTCCTCGGCAATATCGTTCATACAACCAATATCGATTCTGAACGACGGTGAGTAGATCATACCGTTCTCAACCTTAAATCCGAGTCTTTCGAGAATTTCGGTCATATATTTTTCATCGAGGTTCACACCGAGGAACTTGTTGATTCTGTCGCACTCGAGAGGAAGAACCACCTGTTCCCACTTCTTTCCGTAAACGTCGATTATTCCGTCAACAACCTCACCTGCGCCGAGCATTTCAACGAGCTCGCAAGCTCTGTTAAGCGCTTCAAGTGTCATTTCAGGGTCAAGACCCTTTTCAAAACGAGCTGAGCTTTCTGTTCTCATACCGCAATCTCTTGCAGTTGTTCTTACAGAAGAGCCTAAGAAGTTTGCAGATTCAAACACAACAGCAGTTGTTGTATCCTTGATTTCGCTATTAGCGCCGCCCATAACACCTGCCAATGCAACAGCCTTCTTTTCGTCGGCAATTACAAGCATATCGGATGTCAACGTATGGTCCTTATCATCAAGTGACTTAAACACTTCACCCTCAGCCGCGGTTCTAACAACGATCTTGCTTCCGTCAAGACAAGCATAATCGAATGCGTGCATAGGCTGACCGTATTCGAGCATTACGTAGTTTGTAATATCAACGATATTGTTTATCGGTCTTACGCCTGCTGCGCGGAGTCTCATACGAAGCCAAAGCGGAGAAGGCTCGATTTTTACGTTCTTAACGTATCTTGCAGAGTATCTGGGGCATTTTTCGGTATCCTTTACTTCAACGGAAATATAATTTTCAACGTTGTCGCCCGAGCCCTTAACTGTAGGAGTATGGTATACTGCAGGAATGTTGAAAGATGCTGCAGTTTCTCTTGCAAGACCTATTACGGAAAGACAGTCGGGACGGTTGCTTGTAATTTCGAATTCAACAACAGTATCTTCGATCTGGAGCAATTCCTTTACGTCATCACCGGGAGTGCAGTCTTCCTTAAGAATAAGAATACCGTCTTCTATAGCATAAGGCATATCGTTGAGAGTAAGTCCGAGCTCTGCTATTGAACAGAACATACCGTTTGACTCAATACCTCTCATTTTTGTTTTCTTGATTTCTCCGCCCATAACGTGCGCGGGAGCTACGGCAACGGGAACCAATGCGCCCTCAAATACGTTTGTTGCCGCAGTAATTATCTGTGTATCTGTGCCTGTACCGATATCAACCTGACATACAACCAAACGGTCAGCATCGGGGTGGCGTTCGATCTTCTTTATAAGACCAACCTTAACGTTCTGAACCTCTTCGCTGAGAGTTTCGTAACCCTCAACCTTTGAACCTGTATCGGTCATAACGTCAGAATAGTGCTTGGGGTCTGTATTCAATGAAGGAACAAATTCCTTCAGCCATTTCATAGGTAAATTCATAATCTACACCTCACTCTTTCGATTACTTCCGATTAAAACTGGTTAAGAAAACGCACGTCGTTTTCGTAAAGCAGTCTCATATCGTCCATACCGTATTTGCACATCGTAATTCTTTCGATACCCATACCGAAAGCAAAGCCGGAATATACCTCAGGGTCAATTCCGCAGTTGCTCAATACGTAAGGATGTACCATACCTGCACCGAGAATTTCGATCCAGCCTTCGCCCTTACATACACGGCAACCCTTACCGCCGCATACGAAACAGCTTACGTCAACCTCAGCAGACGGCTCTGTAAACGGGAAGTGGTGGGGACGGAAACGAATCTTTGTTTCGGGACCGAACATCTTCTGAGCAAAAAGCTCAAGTGTTCCCTTAAGGTCGCCCATTGTTATACCCTTGTCAACAACCAAGCCCTCAAGCTGATGGAACATAGGTGAGTGTGTTGCGTCAACAGCGTCAGAACGGTATACGCGTCCGGGAGAAATAACTCTTATCGGAGGCTTCTGCTTTTCCATAGCTCTTACCTGTACGGGAGACGTCTGTGAACGAAGAAGGATGTTATTTGTTATATAGAAAGTATCCTGTGTGTCTCTTGCGGGATGGTTTTCAGGAATATTCAACGCCTGGAAGTTGTAATAATCGTATTCAACCTCAGGACCTTCGATTATGTCAAAGCCCATACCGAGAAAGATATCCCACATTTCCATCTCAACCTTTGCCAAAGGATGTCTCTTACCAACCTTGACAGCGTTGCCGGGAGCTGTAACGTCAAGCTTCTCCTTCATGAACTTCATCTTCATCTGTTCTTTTTTCTGCTCCTCGGCTTTGATGGCAAGAGCATTTTCGATAAATGAACGAACGTCGTTTGCAAGCTGACCAACTATAGGTCTTTCTTCCGCTGTAAGCGCACCCATTCCTCTCAATACCGAAGTAAGCTCTCCCTTTTTACCGAGATAGCGTATTCTTAATTCTTCAAGATTAACATCGGGCTGCTGAAGTAATACTTCAACCTCTTTCCTGATGTTTTCAAGCTTTTCTCTCATTCTTTGATCACTCCAAATTTTTTATATGTTATTTTTTATTTTTAACTTAATTTATTTACTTTTCTCTCGCTTAATCAAAACCATGTTTTTCAGACTTGACCTCCATCTGTAGGGGACGGCGCTCACGATGTTCCGCAAAAACAAAAAAGTCTTTCATCCTCAAAAAAGGACGAAAGACGTAAAGTTCTCCGCGGTACCACCTTTGTTTATGCCTAAAGCAAACACTTTATAAGGCATATAACGGCGCCTTTATTTATAAACCGTAACGAACTACTGTATTTTTCACTCGTTCCGCTCGGAAGCGAAATGCGTTTAATTGCCGACGTAAGATTACTTACAGCCTAAAAAGGTAACCCTCTCTGTGTACGTCTTGTTGCAATACGCTGAACTTCTTCAATGCGTTTCTTCTTATATTATTTAATTAAACTACCGTGTTATTGTATCACACACTTTTAAAAATTGCAAGTATTTTGCCGAAAATCTTCTAAAACCCAAGCTTATACATCTGATTAAGTCTGCAAGGATAATAAGAAAGCTTAGCCTTTCTTAATCCCTCGATCCCGAGATCCTCTTCCCTGTTTATATATTTCGCATCGGGAAAACCGTATTTTGCGAAGCTGTTATTGACAAAAGCATAGCTTCCCTCGTACTCTCTGTCAGCCTTCTCGAAATGTATATCAGCCGTGTCTTCGTTTATCATCGAGCCTATCGAATATGCAACGTATTTTCCGTCAACCATGATTACGCAAGCCCTGAGCTCAAGCTCGGAAAAGTTATCAATAGCGCACTTTATCGCCTCATATTCCTGAACGGGACTGTTTTCGATTTTCTTAAAAAGATGCTCGGCACATTCTCTGAGAATCGATATATTTTCTTCGTTTATTTCAATATATTCGCTGTCATAAAGCCTGTTGAATTTAGAGATATGGTTTCTCTTTGCGTGATATTTCTTTCCCTCAAGATAAGCTAAGTCCTGCTGATTATATACGTACTCGCACTTACCCTCAAGCTCTTCTTTTTTATAGTTCGGAAAATTCTCGCATATAGCTTCAGCCGTTTTGTTCGTCAAGGGCATAAATAATACGTTACTGCCAACATTATCCAATATTTGCTCTACAGTTTCCTTAGTATCATGCTCAAGCCCTCTCGGAAAATATATTACGTTTTCTCCGCTGTCGGAAAAACCTCTCGCTACGATATTCCCGTTTATTACCGAATAGTGAGTGTTGTAATAATCCTTCCACAAAAACAAGGACGTAAAGCCAAACATAGCTATACCCTCATTATTTTCTCCCGTTTTTATGATTATTTCACGATCGTTTTTGGATATTTTCTTCCACTCGATACCCTTTACGGCATTTACCATCTGCAAGACCTCGCATAATTTTTTTCATATTATACACTAAATGAAGGCATATTTTTTGCCACTTCAAAAAAAATTAACATTTTTTCGGAAAAAATATCGGTAATCTATTGAAAAATTGAAATCGTTGTGTTATAATACAATGCAATATGTAAAAAACTGATAAAAGAGGTATAGTACAATGAAAACAGCTATTCAGCCCGATTATAAAGAATCCACCATCAGATGTGCTTGTGGTGCTGAAGTTAAGACTCGTTCAACAAAGGGCGATATGCGTGTTGAAATTTGCTCAAAATGCCACCCCTTCTATACAGGCAAACAGAAG
>SVRB01000003.1 GCA_015065045.1 Oscillospiraceae bacterium
GCAAGCCCACAAACAGCGAATTTATCGCCATGATTGCCGATAATTTGCGTTTGAAAAATAAATTCTCCTAAATCTATCCCTATTTTATTCCCCATTAAAGTTTTATAACTTTAAAAACAAAAAACCGTGTTCCCCTCACGGTTTTTTGTTTTTTTATACATATTTTTCATTTTTCGAGAATATCGTTTTTAAGACTATAACAAGGACAGGAAAGCTTATCATTCCCCAAAAGCCGCATATTTCAAGACCTATATACATCGAAAATAACGTTGCCAGAGGGTGCAGTCCTATGCTTTTCCCTATTATTTTCGGCTCGGCTATTTCTCTGACCACGCTTACCACTGCAAATATTATCAATAGTCCAAACCCTTGATAATACGATCCTGATAATATTTTAAACGCCGCCCACGGAATCAGTACAGTCCCAACACCGATAACGGGAAGAATATCGATCAGCGCAGTTATAAGAGCTATGGTAAAAGCATACTCTGTTCCGATTATAAGAAATCCAATATATAACTGTATGAAAGTAATGGCAATCGTTATAAGATACCCTTTTATTACTTTTATACCCACGATTCGAAGCTTTTGCTTTATGAAATTTACCCTTTCTCTTTTTTGAGGCGGAAGAAGCTCTATCAGATACGTTGTTATTTCATTATAATCTGCGCAAAAATAATACGAAGCCATAATAAGAATAAGAGACACGAACAACATATTCGGTAGAACGGTTATCAAGGTTTTCAACATTTCGGGAACCTTGTATGTTAGATTCGACAGCATTTCTCTTGACATCTCCGATATCTTCATCAAAAGCTCTTGTTCGCTTCCGTATGATTTTAGAAATGGAATTTTGTCTAACAGCTTGTTCGTTATTTTTAAAATGTCTGTTATCCACGAGTCAGCGTTGGTGTTTAAAAGAAATACGATTCCGCGTATCTCGTATAACAGCCTGTCAATGATCATAAAAAGAAGCGCGCCTATTAAAACCAGAATGATCAATACGAGAATGATGCTTAATAATTTTTTCGAAATACGCGTACGCTTGTGTAGTATTTCGGTCATCGGTCTTATTACCATCGCAACGCACCACGCAATTATAAACGGAAGTAATATTTTCAAAAGATATTTGAAGAACAAAAAACCAAAAACCACAGATAATATAACGTATAATACTATAACAAGAATTCTTTTATACCCTTCCTCAGGTAAATAATTCATAAGATCCCCCCTTTTCTCGAAATATGTAACTCATATTTATTATATAAAAAAGAAGGGCTTTCCATTCGATGAACTTTAAAATTTATTTGAGAACAAAAAAATAGAGGGGGACAAAACTGTCCCCCTGCAAATTTATATCTATCTTAGAAAAATAATATTTTATGCTTTTCAAATAGTTTTATCAAAACAATGCCTATTACAAGTCCCACTATTCCCTGAACTGAATTTGCGGGAATGTTTACTGCCGAAGCAACAAAACCGTACATAAAACCTTCAAATATGAAATATCCGAGCACCATAATTATTTCAGCTAAAACACCGCTGATAATTCTTGATGAAAGCTTGCCAAGCTTTTTGTTGCTCAGCTTGAAAACGTAAAATGCAACAAGCGCCATTAAGCCCTTTATTACGGCTGTCGCAGGCGCATAGATCACATATCCTGAAAACAAATCCGCCAATGCTGAACCAAGACCTGCAGCAATAAAGCCATACGCAGGTGAAAGCATCCACCCTGCCAACAATACCATACAGTCGCCCAAATTTATATATCCGTTTAACGGAGAAGGCAGCTTAATAATCATCGTTGCCACACATACAAGCGAAGCCACAAGCGCTGTCATAACTATTTTCTTTAATTTCTTATCCATTTGTATCAATCCCCTTTACATCCTGATATAAATAATGTATACTTAATCTGATATTATAACAATCACCAAAATAGGAGTTTTTTATATAACCAGATGAAATATATTGTTGATAAGAAAACACGTCCCGTATATTTACAACTCTATAAACAGATACGCGATGATATTGTTGCGGGAAACTATTCATACAAAACAAAGCTCCCCTCTAAACGTAATCTTGCAGATGAAACAGGGGTCAGCGTTATAACCGTTGAGCACGCTTACGCTTTGCTTTGTGATGAGGGATATGTCGAAGCTAAAGAGCGAAGCGGATACGTAGTTATATTCAGAAAAGCCGATGGTTTTGCCGTTTCAGACAATATACATACAAAGACCTATAACCATAACGTCGAACATAATTATCCCGATTTCCCGCTATCTGTTTTAAGCAAAACCTTTCGAAAGGTATTAAACGAGCACGGAGAGCTTTTACTCGAAAAAACATCGAATTTGGGGTGTGCTGAGCTACGCAATGCAATTCGCCGTTATCTTGCGAGAAATCGAGGTATCCACGTTGATGCAGAACAGATTATTATAGGTTCAGGCTCAGAGTACCTCTACAGACTTATTGTAGAATTGCTTGGAAGACATAGAATTTATGCTGTTGAATCACCGTCATATAAAAAAATAGAGCAAGTATACCTTGCAACCGAAATTACATATGAATCGCTTCCGCTTACAAGCACCGGTATTGACAGTAATGCTCTTACAAAAACGAAAGCTGAGGTGTTGCATACAACACCTTATCGTAGCTATCCCAGTGGAGTCACTGCAACAGCAACAAAAATGCACGAATATATACACTGGTCGGATAACGGTAATCGTTACATTATAGAGGATGATTATGAGTCAGAATTTTCGGTTTCTACAAAGCCTACAGAAACGCTATTCGCACTATCAAAATTTGATAACGTGATATATCTCAATACGTTTTCCAAAACTATATCCCCCTCACTCCGTGTCGGGTATATGGTTCTTCCGAAACACCTTGTGGAGACATTTAATAAAAAACTCGGATTTTACTCATGTACAGTGCCAACGTTTATGCAATATGTTCTTACGGAACTAATAAACAACGGCGATTTCGAACGGCATATCAACCGTGTCAGACGAAAGAAAAGAAAGGATAATATTATTTAGCTAATAATATCTCTCCCTCCGTCTTTTGCTCCACAAAAGCCACCGTCTCGTTGCGACTCGGTCACGGTTCGCTACCTCGCCAGATGGAGGTAAAAACCAGATTTGCGTAAAACGGGACGTCGTGGGCGCCGTCCCCCACAAATACCAATATTATCTCATAAAACAATAAATCTTCCGCAGACCACGGAGGGTTCCGAGGGAGGAAAGACCTCGGTCGTTTTAAGGGTAGGGTTCAAAGGGAGGGGAAATCGAAATCCCCTCCCTTGTGCCTTCTTTGGTTACTTTCTTGGCACGCAAGAAAGTAACGTAAAAAAGAAAAGATAATATTATTTCGCAAAATAATACGTCTTTGCCCTCTCAGTCAGCTTTGCTGACAGCGTCTCGTTGCGACTCGGTCACGGTTCGGCTCTGACATCACACCGTGATGTCATTCACTCCCTCACCGCCGCTTCGCTACCCGAGGGGAGAGCCTAAAAGGCACAGAATGTCAGGAGCTTCGCTCCCGAACCCACACAAGAGGCGCACTTTTGAAAAAGTGCCCTCTTGACTCCCTCAAAACTTTTAATAGATTTTGCGAACTTTGCAAAAAAACAAACGGGTGAAAAATTCACCCGTTTATCTTCATCTTATTTCGACTGTAACTTTTTTGTTGTCTGCGTTTGCCGCAGCCTTCATAACAGTACGGATCGCCTTTGCAATTCTGCCGTTTCTTCCGATAACCTTACCCATATCCTGAGATGCAACGCTGAGTGTCAATACAACACTGTTTCCGTTTTCGCTCTCAATAACGGTAACCATATCAGGTTCGTCAACGATTGCCTTAGCAATATCCGTGAGAATCTGTTTCAAATTCAACATGTTTTCTTACCGCAGATTATTCTGTAATGCCGGATTTCTTAAGAAGTGCTCTTACAGTCTCTGTGGGCTGAGCGCCGTTACCAAGCCACTTTGTAGCCTTTTCTGCATCGATCTTGATTTCTGCAGGGTTTGTCAAGGGATTGTAGTAACCAATCTCTTCAATGAATCTACCGTTACGGGGAGATCTTGAATCTGCAACTACTACACGATAGAAGGGTTTCTTCTTTGCGCCAACTCTCTTAAGTCTGATTTTAACCATTTTTGTATTCCTCCAAAAATTTTATATAAATTTTATTTTTTCTTTTTCTTATTTTTCTTAAGCTTTTTCTTTGTGAATCTGTTGCCAAAACCACCGAGTCCTCCGAGTCCGGGGATTCCCTTACCCTGAGAAATCTGTTTCATAAGCTTATTTGTCTGTTCAAACTGCTTAAGCAATCTGTTTACGTCTTCAACAGTCGTACCGCTTCCTGCCGCAATTCTCTTTCTTCTTGACGCTGAAATGATATCAGGATTTTCCCTTTCTTTCACTGTCATAGAACGAATTATCGCTTCCATACGGTCAATCTGTTTTTCGTCGAGCTTCGCATCCTTGAGGTCAAGCCCCTTCACACCGGGCATCATACCGAGCAGCTGCTCCATAGATCCCATACCTCTTATCTGCTGGAACTGTTCGAGATAATCGGTAAGTGTAAACTTTGACTCGCGAAGCTTCTGTTCAAGCTCTGCCGCCTTTTTCTCGTCGTATGCCTGCTCTGCCTTTTCAATAAGCGAAAGCATATCGCCCATACCGAGAATACGTGAAGCCATTCTGTCAGGATGGAAAGGTTCGATAGCATCAAGCTTTTCACCCGTACCAACATACTTAATAGGCTTACCCGTAATATATCTTACAGAAAGAACAGCACCACCTCTGGTATCGCCGTCCATCTTTGTAACAACAACGCCGGTTATATCAAGAAGATCATTGAACGACTGCGCAACGTTTACCGCATCCTGACCTGTCATAGCATCAACTACGAGCAGAATTTCTGTCGGCTCAACCTTGCTCTTTATGTTCTTGAGCTCTTCCATCATATCCTCGTCAATGTGCAGTCTACCTGCAGTATCGACGAATACCATATCGTAACCGTTTTTCTTCGCGTGCTCAACACCCGCCTTGGCAATTTCAACCGGGCTTATCTTGTCACCCATCGTAAACACGGGAACGCCAATCTGTCCGCCTACAACCTCAAGCTGCTTTATAGCCGCCGGTCTGTAAACGTCGCAGGCAACAAGCAAAGGTCTTTTTCCCTGCTTCTTAAAATGCGACGCAAGCTTTGCCGCGTGAGTAGTCTTACCTGCGCCCTGAAGACCTGTCATCATAATAACGGTCGGGGGCTTCGGTGATATCGTTATCTTTGCCTGAGAACCGCCCATAAGATCAATAAGCTCTTCGTTTACTATCTTAACGATCTGCTGTGCGGGAACAAGGCTTTCAAGAACCTGAGTTCCAACGGCTCTCTCGGTTACTTTATTTATAAAATCTTTAACAACCTTAAAGTTTACGTCAGCTTCAAGCAACGCAAGCTTGATCTCGCGCATACCTGACTTAACGTCGCTTTCGGTAAGCTTACCCTTACTCCTAAAGCTTTTGAATGCTGAAGATAATTTATCTGTAAGGCTTTGAAAACTCATTTTTAGCCTCCTTAATCAAGCATTTTTTCGGCAACCTCAATTATGCCGTCTATCTCTTCGGAAAGGTGTGGATTGTTCTCCTTCATACCGATCAGTCTATTGATAATAAAATCCGTATTCGTCTTATTATCGGAGAACTTCGCAAGAAGTCCTAACTTCTTTTCCATATCGGTAAGTATGATCTTGCACTTATTCAAAGAATCTCTCACTCCCTGCGGTGTGATTCCCGTAATTTCCGAAATCTCACGCAAGGACAGATCCTCGTCAAAAGACAGCGATGCGATCTCTTTTTGACGTTCTGTCAGTATATCACCGTAAAAATCAAACAACAGCGACATATTTATTTTTTCATCATAATTCATCGCAATCACCTGTAAAGCAAAACACTTTACACATTATAACAATAAAAAGCCCCTTTGTCAAGGGCTTTTTTCAATATATTTTCTTTATTATCCGTTTTTTGCAGCTAGAACGCAGAAAACAGATTTAGCTCCGTTATTTTTCAAAAGCTCTGCGCAAACACCGGTCATTGCTCCCGTCGTTCCGATATCGTCAACAAGCAAAACCTTCTTTCCCTCGATTTTCGAAATCTCGCTTTTTTCAATATAACAATTAGCCTTAGCATTCAGCTCTCTTTGGAGCTTTTTCAGCTTTTTCTGCTCTATTTTGCCGCCTTTGTGTCTCAATATGTTTACATATTCTACGCCTAACTTGTCAGCAATAACCATCGCGAGTTTTTTAGCATGGTCATAACCGTATCTGTTTATTGACCTCGGATTTCTCGGAATATTCACCACAACTGTATTCGACAAGCCTCTTTTTGAAATAATATTTTTTATCATTTCATCGGCAACAAACTCGAATACTCTATCATTATTTCCATTCTTTAATTGATAGATTATTTTGTTCACCACAGATTCTCTGTCATAATCCTTATATACAGCAAGATGCCTTACAGAATCAACGCTCCTCTTGCCAAAACCGCAACGGCAGTCTATCTGCGCATCCTTACAATATGGACAAATCACCATCTTTGCAAGCTGCCACTGCTCGTCACACTCATCGCATAGCATTTTCTCCGAGTCATATTCTAAAATAGTCTTACAAGCAACACATTTCTTAACAAAAATAACGTTAAAAAACGAGTTGATAATTTTCTTTATCTTATTCATAAACACTCAAAAGCTGTTCAAGTCCCGTATATCTTTTTGTGGGTATGTTAGTATCTACCATACGCTGTACAACGTTTGCTTTTCCTACGAGAATAACCATTTTTTGCGCACGTGTTACAGCGGTATAAAGCAAATTTCTCGTCATAAGACGGGGAGTAAAGCTGTACATCGGGATTATAACAACAGGGTACTCACTCCCCTGACTCTTATGAACTGTTATAGCATACGCGTGTTCAAGCTCGTCAAGCAGAGAAAAATCGTAATCAACGTATCGGTTATCGTCAAAAACAATTCTCATCTTTTCGTTCTTAACGTCTATTTCTTTAATAGTACCGATATCTCCGTTAAAAATACCTATCCCTGATTTTTCGTCGTTCTCCCACTCTATATCGTAATTATTCTTCACCTGCATAACCTTGTCGCCCTCACGGAATACAATGTCACGCACCTTTTTTTCTTTCTTGTAATCCGACTTCGGATTCATAACCCTCTGAAGCAGGCTGTTTAACATTTCCGTTCCCGCTCCGCCCTTTCGTGACGGGGTTATAACCTGAATATCAGATATGATCTCTTTACCATATTTCTTAGGCAATCTTGAAGCGCAAAGCTCGGCTACGGTCCTTGCGATCAACTCATCGTCCTCTCTCGGAAGGAAAAAGAAATCACTGTTTGTTGAAGTCAGCTTCGGATATTCACCTGAGTTTATCGCGTGGGCA
The DNA here is from genome assembly GCA_015065045.1 of Oscillospiraceae bacterium. Classification (GTDB taxonomy): domain Bacteria; phylum Bacillota; class Clostridia; order Oscillospirales; family CAG-272; genus RGIG1995. The sequence goes on from SVRB01000003.1 coordinate 7,465, forward strand.
TTGGTAACTATAAGACTTTCCTCTTCCTGACGGAATATCTCCTTCAGTTCAACCGTATTAAAACGATCGCTCTTTATGATATCGTTTAACACGTTCCCTGCTCCAACAGACGGAAGCTGATCGGAGTCACCTATAAGTATAAGCTTTGCCCCCGGCTTAATTGCCTGAAGCAACGCGGAAAACAGCATTGTATCAACCATTGACGCTTCGTCAATTATAATAATATTTTCTTCTAATTTCGAGTTCTCGTTTCTTCTGAAAACAGGTTTTTTATCATTTGAATAATCCATTTCGAGCAAACGGTGTATAGTCTTTGCCTCGTGGAACGTAGACTCGCTCATTCTCTTTGCCGCTCTGCCGGTAGGCGCCGCTAACGCTATCTTGTATCCTAAATCCTCAAAAACGCGTATTACGCCGCGGATAACAGTAGTTTTACCTGTTCCGGGACCGCCTGTTAAAACCATAACTCCGCTGTTCACAGCCTTGACTATAGCTTTTTTCTGCATTGCTGCATATTCAACACAAAATTCGCTTTCAATACGCATTATCATTCTGTCGATATCTCCGATATCGATCCTTGTCGAAAAATTATCGAGCATCTGTAGTTTATCGGACGCATACTTTTCAGCCTGATAATAGCTGTCAAGATAAATACATTTTCTCTTATTATACGATTTTTGTACTATATCTCCCGACAAAATCAGCTCCTCAACTGCCTTTTCGGTCGCATCCTCATCAGCGCCAAGCATATTACAAGCCGCAGGAATAAGCTTGTCCTTCGGTATAAATACGTGTCCGTTCTGCGCGGCATTAAAAGACAAAACGTATTTTAATCCTGCCTTTAATCTTTCTTCCCTATAGTTATCGACACCGAGACTCTTTGCAACCAAATCCGCCTTTTCAAACCCTATTCCGTAAATCTCATCGCAAAGCATATAAGGGTTTCTCTTAATTATATCAATGGCGCCTCCGCCCCATTTTTTGTAGATCTTAACTGCAGTCGCAGGGCCGAAAAACTCGCGGCAAAACATCATTACCGAACGAAGTCCAAACTGAGCTTTGAAATCCTCGGACATCGCCTTTGCTTTTTTGAGAGAAATTCCGGGCAATTCCGCAAGCCACTCGGGGTGGTTTTCTATAACGTCGAACGAATCCACCCCATACTGACCAACTATTTTCAAAGCCAAAGACGGTCCAATCCCCTTTATTGTGCGCGAGGAAAGGTATTTTAAAATTGCATTTTCCGATGCGGGAAGCTCTTTCTCGTAATATTCAACCTTAAACTGACGGCCAAAAGTCGCGTGAAGCGTCCATTTACCCATAGCCTTTATCATTTCGCCCGCGCCCAAAAAAGGCATCTCGCCGACAACGGTTACAAGCTCGTCGTCAACGGTTGCAATTTCGCATACGGTATATCCGTTTTCCTCATTCTGATAAATTATATGCTCAACAGTTCCTGCAATCTCAAACTGCTCTTCGCCATATACGTTATCCGCAAATTTCTCCATCAGCTTTGTTTATCCTTTCCGCACGGTAAATATCCAAGCTCGGATTGTTTTTCCTGATCTCACCGATCAATTCACCGTCCACCTTACAATCTACCAATATTATCGCACGATTTCTCCCCATAATTACTTTTTCGTTTAAAATCAACTGCTGATTTATATCGGTATCCTTTTCGGCAAAAAAAGCTATACAAGCTCTTGCCTTATTCCTACATAAAAACACGTATGTAAGATTTATCATCAAAAAGCGCAACCCGTAAACCGACAGAAGCGCCACTATTATCTCAAAAAAAGTAACTAACATAAAGTCCTCCTTATTGCTATTATATGTAATAAGAAGGACTTTAGTTAAACCGCAAATCTGCCGTTTACGGTTAAATTTATTCTTTTATATATGTTTCTTAAGCTGTTCTGCAATATCAGTTGCTTCCCAAGGAGCGTTAACGTCTTCTCTTCCCATGTGTCCGTATGCAGCAAGAGGGCTGTATATAGGACGGCGAAGGTCAAATCTTTCGATAATTGCAGAGGGTCTGAGGTCAACAAGCTCTGTAATGATTTCAGAAATCTTTTCGTCAGCCAGCTTTCCTGTGCCGAAAGTATCAATCATAACTGAAAGAGGCTTTGCCACACCGATAGCATAAGCGATCTCAACCTCGCACTTATCTGCCATTCCTGATGCTACGATATTCTTTGCAAGATAACGAGCCGCATAAGCTGCCGAACGGTCAACCTTAGTCGGATCCTTACCGGAGAAGGCTCCGCCGCCGTGTCTTGCATAGCCGCCGTATGTATCAACAATGATCTTTCTACCCGTAAGACCCGAGTCTCCTGCAGGACCGCCGATTACGAATCTGCCTGTGGGATTTACAAAATACTTTGTATTTTCATCAAGAAGCTCAGCCGGAATAATGGGCTTTATAACCTTTTCAATCAAATCATTCTTGATCTGTTCCTGAGTAGCTTCGGGATCGTGCTGTGTGGAAATAAGAATAGTATCTACACGAACAGGCTTATCGTCAACGTATTCAACGGTAACCTGAGTCTTGCCGTCGGGACGAAGATATGTAAGTGTTCCGTCCTTTCTCACCTTTGTAAGCTGTTTTGCAAGCTTATGTGAAAGAGAAATAGGCATAGGCATAAGCTCTTCTGTTTCGTTACAAGCATAACCGAACATCATACCCTGGTCGCCCGCGCCCTCGTTAAGCTCATCGGAAAATTCTCCGCGCTTAGCTTCTTCAGACTTATTAACACCCATAGCAATATCAGGAGACTGCTCGTGGATAGAGTTAATAACCGCGCAAGAGTCGTAGCTGAAGCCATAATCGGATTTTGTATATCCAATCTCCTTTATTGTGTTTCTAACAATACTCTGAATATCGATATGAGCCTTAGTTGTAATTTCTCCCATAACCATTACAAGACCTGTTGTTACAACAGTCTCACAAGCAACTCTTGACATTTTGTCATTTCTCAACATTTCATCAAGAACAGCATCACTTATTTTGTCACAAACCTTGTCGGGATGTCCTTCTGTTACGGATTCCGACGTAAACAAAAACTTCTTCATATTTTTCTTCCTCTCTATAAAAACTAAATTTTTTCAAAAACAAAACCGCCTCGAAAGAAGCGGTAAATAAAAAACCTCATCTTTCGGATCTGTTCCGCAGGATTTAGCACCTTAAAAAACGTTTTTCAGGTTGCCGGGCATCATAGGGCCTGTCCCTCCGCCACTCTTGATAAGGGAATATTCAATTCATACAAATATATTTTAACATAAACATAGAAAATGTCAATAGAATTTTCTACATTATTTTCACTTTTTCAACTTCAATAGCGGTGATATTCTTTTGTACACCAAAAAGCATATTCCGGCATCTATCATACCCTTTGCAAAGTTAAACGGCAAGTTAAAGATCACAAGCGCCTTAAATAAATTATCTGCAGAAGGAATCAAAGCCTTGTACATTCCGATAATCGCCTCCATAGGCAGACCGTAAAACAGAGAAAAGGCGGGATAAACGATAAAATAGTTTGTAGCAATACTCACAACAGCCATAGCTATAGCACCGACAACAGTTCCGATAAGCGCATTCTTTCTTGATTTTGCTCTCTTGTAAATAAGCCCTGCAATTCCAACGAAAATAGCGCCTAAAATAAAGTTCGAAAGCTCACCGATACAGTTTGACGTAGAAAAAGGCAAATGCAGAACATTCTTTACAAAGCAAACAAGCACACCAGCCATGGGCCCATAAGCAAATGATACGATAAGCGCGGGCAGCTCGGAAAAATCAAACTTTATAAAAGACGGAATCAAAAACGGAATAGGAAATTCAAGAAGCATAAGCACAAAGCTTACCGCGCTCATAATTCCTATAACAGATATAAGCTTAGTATTGTTTCTACTCATTTTCATACATAATAATCCCCCAAAAAATAAAATTCCCCAAAGCATAAAAACTTTGGGGATCAAAACAGCATAGTACTATTTTAATAAACTTCTATCATCCGGACTATACCGTCGGCTTTGGAATTACACCAAATCAACCTTATTTTCAAAAAAACAAGGCTCGTGGGCTTTACCACCGGTGAGGAATTGCACCTCGCCCCGAAGTTAATTTCTTATCAGCAATTATATGACAAATGTCTGATTTTGTCAATACCACCTACTGAAAATATATATTTATTTTTTTACCTTGTCACACAAATCAGCCAAAAAACAGTTCTCGCACATAGGTGAACGCGCAGAACACACCTCTCTGCCAAACTGCACTATTCTATGACAAAAATCCGATTGCTCATTTTCGGGCAAATATTTTTTCAAAGCCATTTCTACCTTAACAGGATTCTTTTCGTCAGCCTTGGTAAATCCAAGCCTACCTGAAATACGAATACAATGCGTATCGGCTACAATAGCGGGAAGACCGTAAATATCACCCAAAATCAAGTTTGCAATCTTTCTTCCGACTCCCGATAATTCAAGCAGATCTTCCATATTATCGGGCACTCTGCCGTCAAATTTATCTAACAACATTCGGCAAGACTCTTTTATATCCTTAGCTTTCATATGATATAATCCGCAAGGCTTAATTATACCTTCAAGCTCCTCTATATCACAATCAGCCATCGCTTCAAGCGTAGGATATTTTTCAAAAAGAGGAACAGCCACCATATTCACGCGTTTGTCGGTACATTGGGCAGACAATCTTGAAAGAACAAGCAGCTTCCAAGGCTCACCTTGATATTCCAAAGCGCACTCGGACGAATATCTTTCCTTCAGTCTTTCCGCAACCAAGACTGCTTTTTTTGATAAAGCCTTTTCTTTTGCTGTCATATTATCTTATCTGTCCGTTACCGGAAACGAGATATTTAACAGTAGTCAAAGCTTCAAGTCCCATAGGACCTCTTGCGTGGAGCTTCTGTGTCGATATACCGATTTCAGCGCCGAATCCGAATTCATTTCCGTCGGTAAATCTTGTCGATGTGTTAACGTAAACAGCCGCCGCGTCAACTGTCTTCTGGAAATATTCAGCCGCAGAAATATTGTTTGTTATTATAGCTTCACTGTGCTTTGTATTATACTTGTTTATATGGCTTACAGCCTCTTCTACGCCGTCAACCACCTTAACTGCGATAATATAATCGTCATATTCGGTTGCATAATCTTCCTCAGTAGCCGCCTTTGCAGAATCGAGTATCTTCATAGTTCTTTCGCATCCGCGTATTTCAAGACCAAACTGCTCGGATATTTCTGCAAACTTCGGCAAAAACTCCTCTGCCTTGTCGTTATGAACAAGCAAAGTTTCAATAGCGTTACAAACCGAAGGTCTCTGGTTTTTCGCGTTAGATGCAACCTTAACCGCCATATCGATATCAGCGTCCTTATCAACGTACAAATGACAGTTACCGGCTCCCGTTTCAATTACGGGCATTTTTGCATTTTCAACAACGTTTCTGATAAGACCGGCGCCCCCTCTGGGGATAAGCACGTCGATATAATCTCTCATAGTCATAAGAACAGACGCGCCCTCTCTCGAGGTGTTATCAACAAATCCCAAAGCATCGGGAGAAATTCCATTTGCCTCCAACGCTTCCTTCATCAAAGAAACGAAAACTCTGTTTGTATTTACAGCTTCCTTTCCGCCTCTGAGAATCACAGCGTTACCTGTTTTTATGCAAAGAGCCGCCGCATCAACAGTTACGTTAGGTCTTGCTTCATAAATGATGGCAACAACGCCAAGCGGTACTCTTACTCTCTTAATTTCAATTCCGTTAGGAATGGTCCAAACGTCTCCGCAACCCAAAACGTCCTTAAGTCCGACAAGCTCGAGCATAGCGTCGCTGATACCCTTTATTCTGCTTTCATTTAAAGTGAGACGGTCAACCATTGTGGGTATAACACCGTTCTGCTCAGCGCTTGCAACGTCTATTGCATTCGCCTTCAATATCTCGTCCTGCTTTTCGATAAGCTTTGCGGCAATAGTTTTAAGAACGTTGTTTCTCTGCGGCAACGTACTGTCCGCCATAGATCTTTCGGCAGACTTTACAGTCTTACAGAGCTGTTCTATATATTCATAGATTTCTTTTGTAAATTCCATATCAATTCCCTTTTCTGAATGATTCTGAATTTATTTTGTAAACGGTGCAAAATATGAGCCGTGCTGAATTCCCTCGTAAAGCATATCGTAAAGAATCGAGAAGTCTTCGCCGCTTACGATCATCATAGGAATACCGCTTCCACAAGCAATCTCTGCCGCGTGGAGCTTTGAGGTCATACCGCCCGTGCCCCTTGCAGAGCCTGCGCCGTCAGCGCAAGCATATAAAGCTTCGTCAACCTTTTCAACCCTCTTAAGCATCTTTGCATCAGGGTTGGTTCTCGGGTCGCTATCGTAAAAGCCGTCGGTATCACTCATATTTATAAGCAGATCAGCATCCGCCAATACAGAAACGTAAGCCGACAACGTATCGTTATCACCGAATTTGATCTCGTCAAAAGCTACGGTATCGTTTTCGTTTACTATCGGAATACAGCCCATCTTAAGCAAGATTGCAAAAGTATTTTCAGCGTTAGTCTTACCCGTAGGATTGTTTACTATATCACGTGTAAGAAGGATCTGAGCAACAGAATGACCGTATTCACCGAAAAATCTTTCGTATATCATCATAAGTACGCCCTGACCAACAGCAGCCAAAGCCTGCTTTTCCTCAACCGAGGTAGGTCTGCGCTCAAGATTAAGCTTTCCGATACCCGCGCTTACAGCACCCGAAGATACGAGCACTACTTCTCTTCCTGTATTTTTGAGGTCGCTAAGAACACGGCACATCTTTTCAATACGCTGTAAATTAAGCTTACCGTTTTCATAAGTAAGGGTGGATGATCCAACCTTTACCACTATTCTTTTAGCATTTTTCACTTTTTCCATAACATCTGTATTCTTTCTGTTAAAAATTTTTCAAAAACTCTTTTAATCTTTATAAAAATATATTATAATGGTATTATATTATATTCCTCGTGTTTTTTCAAGGGGATTTTGCATTTATTTAAGCAATTAAATGTTTACGTTGTATAAAAAGAAGGAGAAAACAAAAAATGAAAGAAAAAATCACTTTGGTCGTATCAGGTGTAAAAATAACCGTATTAACAGAAAATGATCCCGAATACGTAATGAGTCTCGGCAGATTGCTCGAAAAACGCGTAAGCGATCTTGTTATCTCATCAACGTCTTGCTCAAAGAGTGAAGCTCTGTTGCTTTGCGCTTTGGACTATCTTGACGAAAGAAACAAGCTCTTAAAAGAAAACGAAGAACTTAAAGAACAGTTGAAAAATCTTAAGTAAAGGATTTTAAAATTATGATGAAGTTTATTAAATACACAGGCTTCCCCGTTTTGTGCGGAATAGTTCTCGGCATGATGGTAGCATCATTGACAAAAAACGTTTCTGCATTATCATGGCTCTCATTCGGCTTGAATTTCGGTATGACCTCTCCGCTCGTACTCGACCTTAAGCTGATAAATTTTACTTTCGGTCTTACCGTAAGTCTGAACGTTGCAACAATAATATGTATTACACTTTGCCTTATTACTGCAAAATACATATACAAGAGATAATTTTATGAAAATTTTATTGGCATCAAAGTCTCCCCGCAGACGAAAAATGTTAAAAGAGCTTGGTATAAAATACACGCTTTGGAACGGCGAGGCAGACGAAACCGTTACAAAAGAATATAAGCCCCATTCGCTTGTAAAGCTACTTGCAAAAAGAAAGGCTATGGCGGCATATAAAGACGTAAAAAGAAACGATTCTCTTATTATATCCGCAGACACCGTCGTTGCATTAAACGGCAAGATACTCGGCAAGCCTAAGGATGATGACGATGCAAGAAATATGCTTCGCAGTATGAGCGGCACTCACCATTCGGTTTATTCGGGCGTTGCCGCTATATATAACGGCAGACTTGTATCTGATTATCAAAAAACAGATATAAAATTCCGTGATATTGATGACAAAGAAATCGAAAGATATCTTAAGACCGGTGAGCATAAAGATAAAGCAGGCTCATACGGGATACAGGAAAAGGGCGGATATTTCGTTGAAAAGGTAAACGGAGATATAAACAACGTTGTGGGGCTCCCCGTTTTGAAGCTTCGAAATATGATTTTAAAAGAGTTTGATATTGATATTTTTAATTTAGATTAAAAGCTTGAAGAGGTGTTAAAGTGGCAAGAACGATAGGAATCGATTTGGGTACTGCCAACACGTATGTATACAGAAAAGGCAGAGGGATCGTTATAAGAGAGCCCTCTGTAATCGCAATAGACGAAGAAAAATGTAAAGTGGTAGCTTTAGGTGAGGATGCTTACGAAATGATAGGCAAAGAGCCTACAAACGTAAAGGCTACACGCCCCATTAAAGACGGCGTTATTGCAGAATTTGATATAACCGTAGCTATGCTTCACGGATTTATCGTTAAGGCATCGGGAAAAGGAAGTCTCAACCGACCGAACGTTGTATTAACGGTTTCCGAAAGCATCACAGAGGTTGAAAAAAGAGCGCTTGAGGAAGCGGCTGCCGAAGCAGGAGCAAGAAGTGTCGCAACTATAAAAGCATCATTTGCGGCAGCGCTCGGAGCGGGATTGCCCATCGAAGAACCAAGAGGCAGTATGATCGTAAACATCGGCGGCGGAACGACCGACGTTGCCGTTATGAGTCTTGGTGGCATAATCGAATCCGACTCTGTAAGGGTTGGAGGAGATAAGATTGACGACGCTATTTTATCTTACTTAAAGAGAAAATATAATTTGATAATCAGCTCTATAGATGCTGAAGAATTAAAAAGAAGCATCGGCACACTCTCTCCTTCGGCTGAAGAAAAATATGCCGAGGTGTACGGCAGAGATGCTGTAAGCGGACTCCCTCTTACCATAAAAGTAAAAAATACCGAGCTTATTGACCCTATAAAAGAACAGATTTCACACATTGTTGACTGTATAAAATCAACCTTAGAAAAGCTTCACCCCGAATTATCCTCCGATATTCACGACTATGGAATGACACTTTCGGGCGGAGGAGCGCTTTTAGATGGAATCGAAGAATACTTTACAAAGCTTTTTGGCTTTGAAGTCAGAGTTGCCGAAAACGCAACCGACTGCTGTGTTGAAGGAATACAGAAGGTAATTGATCTCTTCCCTCAGTTTATTTCATTCAATAACCGATAAATTATCAGGAGAAATATTAAATTGAAAAATCTGTTTCAAAACAAATTTATGATAGTGCTTATAGTTATTTCGATAATTTTGGTAGGTACTACGTCTTTCATATCAGCCTTAGGCTACACATCCTATGTAAGAAATGCCATAGGTATTGTTTTGACGCCTATACAAAAGGGGGCGGATTTTGTTTTTGACAGCTTTGAAAATATTTTTGCCGATAAAGCAGACTACAAAAAGCTCAAAGAAGAAAATGAAAACTTAAAGCTTCTTCTTTCCGAAAAGGAAAAAGAGCTTGCCGACGCTCAAAACACCGTAAAAGAAAATGAAAATTTAAAGGACTTCCTCGGTTTAAAGGAAGAGCATCCCGATTTTGTTCTTGCCGATGCTAAAGTTACCGGAAGACAGACGAATAATTACTCTATCGTTTATACCTTGGATAAGGGCTCATACCACGGCATAACACCGGGAATGCCCATAATAGACAAGTTTGGTATTGTCGGTTGCATCAGCGAGGTTGGTCTTACTTGGTCAAAAGCAACCTCAATTATAAATACTGACGTTTCTGTCGGAGTGATGATACAAAGAACGGGTGAAACAGGTGTTTCAAGCGGAAGCTTTTCCGCATTCAAAGATGGACTTTGCGTTGTTTCATATTTGCCGAACGATACCGACGTGCAAGTAGGCGACAGAATAGTTACCTCTGCAAACAGCTCGCTTTACCCTAAAGACATTCTTCTTGGAAAAGTCGAATCAATAAAGCACGACCCTGTTTCAAGAGAAATTCTTGTATACGTAAAGCCTGCCGCAAATATCACGGAGGTCAGCTCGGTAATGATAATTACCGATTATAGTATAGCATATGAATAAGCATTTCAATATTGCCGTTATTTTTGATATTGTAATATACGGATTGCTTTTGATTGTGCTGTCCGTTTTACAGACAACCTTAATTCCCCGTTTTCCGATATACGACGCTATTCCCGATATAATGATCGGCGCTGTATGCTGTATCGGTGTTTACAGAGGAGAGAGATGCGCCGCAATTTTTGGTCTTATGGCGGGTCTTTGTTCTGATGCGCTCGGAAGCACGGGATTATCATTATTGCCGCTTTTTTACACCCTCGTTGGTTATATTGCGGGTAATATTGGCGCAAACGCAAGAGAAAAGGCTCGCTTTGCGGCATATCTTATCACTATCCCTGCCGTTTGTTTTGCAAAAACGGCATTATCTTTTTTTCACCATATCATAATATATTTTGATTCGATCAAGCTGGGTGATTACTTTTTGCATACTTTTTTACCCGAATTTGTTTATACGCTTTGCTTGTGTATACCGATCTTTATACTCGTAAAGCTGTTTGATATTCCATTAAACACACTCAGAAAGAGAGGCGGTTATCGTTGAGAAAAAACAGCAGATATCATTTCAGATATATATTACCGACCCTTCTCTTTGTGTTGGTCTGCATATGCTTTGCAGCAAGAATAATATACTTGCAAATAAATGCACCCGAGCTTCAAACATCATCCGAGCTTACGGTAAGAACTGTAGCCGTTAAAGCTGTAAGGGGTGAAATATATGACCGTAACGGCATCAAGCTTGTAGCAAACAGCTATTCGTATAACGTGATGCTTGACGCTAACACCTTCCCTAAAAGCAACAGCGAAAAAAATCAGACATTATCTACACTTATCGATATTTTAGGCAATACTCCCGACACGCAGTTTCCCGTAATAAACGGATATAAAGAAGCTGAATATAAGGATTTTGATACAAACAGCTCCGAATATAACGGATTTATGAAAATGCTCGACAAATTCAAGTTACCGAGAAACACCTCGTGTGAAGATCTTGTCAGCTTTTTATTAAAGAGATATGAGCTTGTTGACAAAAACGGAAAGCTTAGCGTAAACGAAGAAATGCTTATGTCTGTAATGGCTGTCAGATATGAATGCGAAAGACTTAGCTTCAATTCTCTTAGTCCCGTTACTATCGAAAAGAATATTTCTATGGCAACATTGACAGCCGTCGAAGAAGCATCTCTTGACGGAGTTAAAATAAGCAAATCTGTAGACAGAGTTTATAATTATCCCAAGTACGCCGCGCATATTATCGGCAGAACGGGTAAAATTCAAGCCGCAGACCTCGAATACTATACCGAAAAAGGATACCCGATGGACGCTATCGTGGGCATTGACGGTATCGAAAAGGCTTATGAAGAATATTTAAGAGGAATCGACGGAACTCTTGTAATTGTAGAAGATAAGAATAAAAACATCGTTGACGAATACTACAAAAAACAGCCCGTTGCAGGAAACGACGTTTATCTTACTATCGATATAAATATGCAGATCGTCGCAGAGGACGCTCTTGATTATAATATAAAGTATATCAAAGAAAAAGCTGACGCGACTATTAAAGAAGAAACCGAAAAGTATACTGATGCAAACGGCAATATTATAGACGCATCCAAAATCCCCCAGTATATAGGCGAGGACGTAACCTCGGGCGCTGTTACTCTTGTCAATCCGAATACGGGAGAAATATACGCTATGGCTTCAAATCCGACGTATAATCTTTCTACCTATCTTCAGGACTACAGCAGTCTCCTTACAGCAGACAACAATCCCCTCTTTAACCGAGCGCTTATGGGAACCTACGAACCGGGCTCGACGTTTAAGATTGGTGTTGCAGCAGCCGCGCTTGAATACGGCGTTATAAACAGATATACAACAATGTATGACAGCGGTGTTTATAAATATTATCCCGACTTTCAGCCCGAATGTTGGGTGTATAAATCTCACGGATACGGACACGGAACCGTAAACGTTATATCCGCAATTCAGCATTCTTGTAACTACTTCTTCTATGAAACAGGAAGACTTTTGACTATCGAAAGAATGAACGAATTTTGCAAGAAGCTTGGACTTGGCGAAAGCACGGGCATTGAGCTTCCCGAATCAAACGGAATCCTTGCAGGACCTGCATATTCATCGTCAATCAACAAACAATGGATGCCCGGTGATACGGTACAGTCAGCAATAGGTCAGTCTGATAATACCTTCTCCCCCTTGCAGATCTCGATGTACTTGTCCACAATGATAAACGGCGGAAACAGATACAGAGCTCATTTGCTTCACTCCGTTCGTGAGTTTGGCACAAATAAAATTATATACGAAGAGCAGCCTGAAACTTTAAATACAGTTGAATTATCAGCTGAAACGGTTAATACTATAAAGACCGGTATGAAGAGCGTTATGGAAAACGGTACTGCAGCACCCGTATTCTCCGACTACCCGATAGAAATCGGAGGAAAAACAGGTACAGCGCAGGTTGGTTCCAAAAAAAGTAATAACGGTATATTTATGGCATTTGCCCCTTATGATAACCCCGAAATCGTTGCATCTTGTATAATTGAGCAAGCGGGCGGCAGTAACGACTGTGGTCTGACGATCAGAAAAATGTTTAACTACCACTTCAATATAATTGAATAAAAGGATTTAGCTTTATGAAAAGATTATTTATTTCGATAATTTTAATATGTATTGTTCTCATAACGGCATCCTGTTCGGGAAAATTACCCGAAACAAACGAATACAAGTGTGAATTTGACACAAAGAACAAAACCGTATCTATAGTCGGTTACGAAGGCAGCTCGGAGAAAATTGTAATTCCCGAAAAGTTTGGAAAATATACAGTTACCGAGATTGGCCGAAACGCATTTTCAAAGAACTACGAGCTTTCGAAAATTACAATCCCCGAGACTGTAACATCTATCGGCGACAGAGCCTTTGAATTATGTATAGGCTTAAAAGAAATCGAGCTTCCGCCCGAGCTTAAAAGTATAGGCAATGCGGCATTTTCTAATTGCCGTTCTTTGAGAAAAATATCAATCCCCGAGGCTGTCGAAAAAATAGGTCTCAGCGTGTTTACGGGTTGCACTTCACTTGAAAAAATTGAAGTTGACGAAAACAACTCCAACTACGTTTCAGACAGATACGGAGCTTTGCTCGACAAAAACCAAACTACAGTTATCCAATACCCCACCGGAAGCCAACGCACTAAATACGAGATGCCGAATACTGTTACAACTATAGAGAGCTACGCATTTGAAAAATCAAAGAACCTTGAAGAAGTTACTTTTTCAGAAAACTTAAAAACAATAAAAAGCTATGCTTTTCAAGCCTCTGGAATACGCAGCGCTGAATTTTCCGACAGGCTCGAACAAATAGGCAACTTTGCATTTAACGAATCAAAGCTTTCATCAATTACACTTGGTAATTCAGTAAAGAGCATCGGCGACTCAGCTTTCGCTTGGTGCACGTCGCTTACGGAAATCGAAATACCCTCAACGACCGACGTTATCGGTGTTTCGGCATTCTTTATGTGTACTTCAATCGAAAAATATACCATAGGTAAAGAAAATAAGAAATTTGCTTCCGATGATTACGGAGTGCTGTTCAATAAGGATAAATCGATATTGCTATACTACCCCGTCGGCAGCGCGACAGAGGAATACACTGTACCAAGTACAGTTAAGACGATTTCAGCAAGCTCATTTTCGACTTGCTTGAATATTAAAAAGATTATAATCCCTGACTCCGTTGAAGAAATAAACGACCTTGCTTTTTCTCAGTGTCCAAACCTTGCCGACGTAATATACGAAGGCACAAAGCCTGAAAGCATCGCTGAAAACGCATTTGAAAAATAATAAAAAAAGAGATTGCATTTACGAGGCTTCTCATAAGGATGTTTAACGTAGGGGCGATCATTGATCGCCCGCAACCATCCGCAAAAAACGGGCGACCGATGGTAGCCCCTACAAACGGATTTCGGCAGAGAACTTGTTTTCTCTGCCGATTTGTGTTATAATGGAATCACCGAAAAGCCTCCCTCCGAGAGGGAGGTGGCACGGCGTAGCCGTGACGGAAGGAGCCTGCGTAATTTTGGGTTTGTGCTAACTTTATTGTAACGCACTCTCCCTCAGTCGCTTCGCGACAGCTCCCTCCCGGAGGGAGCCTATGGATGCGCTCGTTCATCTTTAGGGGTATGGGCTTTGCCTTGTGCCTTTGTATTACAAAGGCGAAATTTGCGATAAAATACAAAATCAGAAAGGAACTTACCTATGAAAAACCAATACAAAATCACAAAAGAGTTAATGAAAACATGGGCAAAGGAATACCATATACACGGTGCGAAAAATGTAATATTATTTATCCTTTGGTGCGTATTAGGCGTTATTGGAATAAAGGGGCTTGTTTTTTCTATCTCAACCCACAGCGACTGGATGGATATTTATATCTATGCACTTTTTACTGTCCTTGCTGTTTTCAAGTTATTTTTTGCTCGTTTCTTTTTTTGGTCAAAAAGATATAAACTGTACTCGACTACATATGGAGTTTCCGAGTGGATACGTACCACAGAGTTTTTGGATGATGAAATAATTATTACAGACCATACATCAGTCAGCAAATTAAAATATAGCAACATCAAGACAATAAAAGAAAAAAACAATGTTGTTATAATATTTATGAATAATAATATGGCCATAAGGTTGTATAAAGATGCTTTTGTAGAAGGCTCCTGGGAAAAATGTAAGGAAAAAATTAATACTATGCTCAAATAAGATAAACCCCGACAGTTTTTTAAAATCTGTCGGGGCTAATTATTTGTTCACTGCGTATCAAAAAAGCCTTCTCCTGTGGGAGAAGGCTTTTCAATTTTCCGCTAAGCGTACACGCTTTCTGCAATCTTTTTTTATTATGTATTACTTTTCGGGATCAAGCAACGGCCAGTATGCTTTAAGATAATCAATACCTGACCAGATAGTCATAAATACCATGAATGCTACAGATACGTAGCTGAGTATGTGATACTCGTTTATAATTGTATTTGCAAAGAACGCAGGTTCGAGAATCATAACGAGAATACATACGATCTGTGATACTGTCTTGATCTTTCCGAGGTATGCTGCAGCAATAACTACTGATGAACCGCTTGATGCAATCATACGCAATGATGTTATCGCAATTTCGCGAAGAATAACGATAAACGTTGCCCACGCAAATACCATATAGAAAACTCTGTCGTATGTTATTGTAGAAAGAATCGCGATATATCCGCCGATCGTCATAAGCTTATCGGCAACGGGATCAAGAAACTTTCCAAAATCTGTTATAAGGTTATGCTTTCTTGCAATCTTTCCGTCAAGCATATCAGTCAATGCAGTAAGACCAAATATCACTGCCGCCGCAATTCTTGACCAGAAATCACCAAGAACGGGGAACATTATAATAAACATAAAAAATGGTATCATGACCATTCTCAACACGGTCAACTTGTTTGGAAGATTCATTTTCATAATCTTTTACTCCTGTCAAAATTATTGTTATTTCGTTTCGCCTATAAGGTCATAGTCAAGTGTTTCGGTTATTCTTACGTTATATATCTTACCCTCTGGAAGTCTCTTGCCGCAAGTAAAATAGATCTTACCGTCAATCTCGGGAGCGTCAGCCTGACTTCTTCCGTAATGCGCGTTCGAAACGGGATCATAACCCTCGCACAATACTTTTATAACCTTTCCGACTTTTTCTTCGTTCTTTTCTCTGTTTATATCATACTGCATATCCATAATGATATCGCAGCGGTCCTGCTTTGTCTGTTCGTCTATCTGGTCTTCCAAATCGTAAGCAGGAGTTCCCTCTTCTCTTGAATATGTAAAAGCGCCGAGTCTTTCAAACTTCGTTTCCTTTAAGTATTCGCAAAGCTCAACAAAATCTTCTTCTGTCTCACCGGGGAAACCTGTTATAACAGTTGTACGGAGAGTAATATCGGGAACAGCTTTTCTGAGTCTTTCAACAGCGCTCTTGATTACAGCCTGACCACCGTGTCTGTTCATTCTCTTCAAAACGCTTTCCGAAATATGCTGGATAGGCATATCTATGTATTTTACAACTCTGTCGTTACTCTTTATCTCCTCAACAAGCTCGTCAGTGATCTTGTCAGGATAGCAATACAAAAGTCTTATCCAGGGAATATTCGTTTCGCTCGTTATTCTCCTAATAAGCTCTGCAAGCTTATATTCACCGTAGATATCCACACCATATCTTGTTGTATCCTGAGCAACAAGAGTAAGCTCAAGCGCGCCTAAAGACTCAAGACTCTTTGCTTCTTCAACGATGTCCTCCATCGTTCTGCTTCTGAATTTACCTCTGATTGCAGGAATAGCGCAATATGAGCACTTGTTGTCACAGCCCTCGGCAATCTTAAGATACGCCATATAATCGGGCGTCGTAACAAGTCTGTCACCGCCAAAGTCATAAGCATCCTTGTCACCGTATTTCTCAACAAACTTCTTGTTTTCTACAGCCTTTACAACCTCGACAATATCGTGAATGGAGGAAACACCCATAATAGCATCACATTCGGGAATTTCCTTTACTATCTCGCCCTTATATCTTTCTGCCAAGCATCCTGCAACGATTATACCTTTGCAGTTTGCATTTTGCTTAAGCCATGAAGCATCAAGAATATTATCAATAGCTTCCTGCTTTGCGCTCTCGGTAAAAGCGCAGGTGTTTACAATAATTATGTCAGCTTCGCTCTCCTCGGGAGTAATCTCATATCCTGCCTTGTAAAGCTCGTTGAGCATAATTTCGGTATCTATAAGATTCTTCGGACATCCAAGCGAAATAAATCCGATTTTATTCTTCTTCATTTTCTTCAAGCAACCTCGTGTATGCATATTTTATTTCAGCGTAACCATAGCCGTATCTTGCCAAAGCGGCATTCACCTTTTGGGCAGTCTTGCTGTCGCGTATCTTTTTTACCAAGTTCTTCTTGCGAATAAGCTTTACGCAGTTTTCCTCAAAATCCACGTCAGATACACAATCCTCAAAGCTTTCAGAAATAAGCTCTCTGTCAAACCCTTTTCTTTGAAGTTCAAGCTTGATCCTGCCGCGCCCGTACAGCTTTTTGTCAGCTAAATATTCGGTATAAGATCGAATAAGTCTCGCGTCATTTATAAGTCCAGCCTCTTTCAGCTTTACAACAGCGGAATCTATCGTCTCTTTGTCAAAGCCGCGGTTTGAAAGCTTATCGCGTAAGCTTTTCTCGGTATTATCAGCAAAAACAAGTATATTTGTCGCCGCTGTCATAATATCCTTTGCCGACTTATTCTCTGTCTTATTGTTTATGTTTTCAGAATTTTTATATTCTTTCATACCTGTCTATCAATTTTCAAGATCAGCAACGGAAATATCAAAATCTTCATCGAGATCAATATTTTCCGACTGCGCTCCCTCTCCGTTTTTAAATCTTTCGAGAATTCTTTCCTCTACAAGCTTAAACAATTCGGGATTATCCTCCAAAGCCTGACGAGCATTATCTCTACCCTGAGCAAGACGGTTGCCGTCAATATAGAACCAAGCTCCGCTCTTTTCGATAATTCCCATATCAACGCCAACTTCAACAAGCTCGCTTGACTTTGATATACCCTTACCGTACAAGATATCAAATTCAGCAGTCTTGAAAGGAGGGGCAACTTTATTTTTAACGATCTTACATTTAACTCTGTTACCGTATGATTCAGAACCGTTCTTAAGTGTTTCAACACGTCTGATATCAATTCTTACGGAAGCGTAGTATTTAAGCGCAGTACCGCCTGAGGTTACCTCAGGGTTTCCGTACATAACGCCGATCTTCATACGGAGCTGGTTAATAAAGATAACAACGCAGTTAGACTTTGCGATAGAACCTGAAAGCTTACGCAATGCCTGAGACATAAGTCTTGCCTGTCCTGCAACCTGAGCGTCTCCGATATCACCGTCAATTTCCTGCTGTGTAACAAGCGCCGCTACAGAGTCAACTACAACAACGTCAACAGCACCTGAACGTACCAAAGCATCAAGAATACCGAGCGCCGCTTCACCGCTTTCGGGCTGTGAAACAAGAAGCTCGTCAACGTCAACACCAATAGCTCCCGCATACTGAGGGTCTAATGCGTTTTCAACGTCTATATATGCAGCAGTACCGCCGGTTTTCTGAACCTCAGATACAACGTGCAAAGCAAGTGTAGTTTTACCCGATGCTTCAGGGCCGTAAATTTCAATTATTCTTCCTCTCGGAACACCGCCGACACCCAAAGCCAAGTCCAAAGACAATGACCCCGTAGATACAGCAGTAACGTTCATGCTTGTATTTTCGCCAAGCTTCATAATTGAGCCTGCGCCGTGATCCTTTGTAATCTGCATAAGCGCAGTTTGAAGCGCTTTTTTCTTCGCTTCTTTATCTTGTATTTGTCCAACAGTTTCAGTCTTTTTTGCTTTCTGTGCCATAATTTTAATATCCCCTTCTTTTTATCTGCAAACGATTAAAAATCTTCAAAAAATTACACACTTACATATAAAATTATTTTATCAAATTCTAACCGTTTTGTCAATCTTAACATTATATCTATTATACTTTATTTACAAAATATTATATACTTTTTGCAAATACTGTGATATAATAACATAAACAAAAAAATGTTTCTCCCCACGTTTAACTTTTTTAATAAATATAACTAATTCAAACCAAAGAGGATATAACAAATGGCAGAAAAAAATTGTCGTCTCGGTACTGTCGGCGGTCAAGCCGTTATCGAAGGCGTTATGATGAAAAATAAAGACAAATTTGCCCTTGCCGTACGTATGCCCGAAGGTAACATAAGAGTTACCGAGGACAGCTGTAAAAGCATTAAGGACAAATACAAAATATTTAATCTTCCCATAATCAGAGGAATTGTAAATCTTGTTGAATCGATGATCTTGTCGATGAAAACACTTACTATTTCCGCTGATGCTTTTGGAATAGAGGAAGAAGAAACCAAGTTTGAGATATGGCTTAAAGAAAAATTCGGAAAAAGCCTTATCGACGTTATAATGGTGATAGCAATGATTCTCGGAGTTGCTCTCGGAGTCGGACTTTTCTTCTTTCTTCCGTTATGGCTTTCATCGTTCGTATCAAAGGGTACAAGCGGAGAATCAAAATGGTACGCAACCCTCATTGAAGGTGGAATTAAGATTGGTATTTTCATTTTGTACATCTGGCTCGTTTCATTTATGAAGGATATTAAGCGTGTATTTGAATATCACGGTGCTGAACATAAAACGATCTTCTGTTATGAAGCAGGAGAAGAGCTTACTCCCGAAAACGTAAAGAAATTCAAAAGATTTCATCCCAGATGCGGCACAAGCTTTATTTTCGTAATACTTTTGCTCAGCATACTCGTTTCGTCCATTGTGTATTCACTTCCCTTTATCAAGTCAAGCATTTATCTTAAGTTTGCATCAAAGCTTTTAACCCTTCCGCTTACTGTCGGTATCGGATATGAATTTATAAGATTTGCAGGAAAGCACGACAACGTAATTACAAGACTTTTGTCAGCTCCGGGTCTTTGGATGCAAAAGCTTACCACAAAAGAACCTGATGAAACACAGATCGAAGTAGCTATAGCATCACTCAAATGCGCTCTTCCCGAAGAATTTCCCGAAGCCAGAGAAATATATAACCCCGAAGAATACAAAAAGGCAGAAGTAACAAAAGAATGAACGATATCGATATTATAAAATCGTATTATTCTGGTGATGAACTAAAAATTGCGCTCGAAAAATACGAAAGCGGAATTCCTGCTGCTTATATCATAGGTGAATGGGAATTTTTCGGAGACAGATATTACGTAAACGAAGACTGTCTTATTCCGCGATGCGATACAGAAAGAGTTGTCGAAAAGGTTCTTTCTTGCATAAACGGAAGTAAAACCATTGCCGATATATGTACGGGCTCAGGCTGTATTGCAATTTCTGTTTTAAAAAGAAAAACAGAAGCTGTCGGACTTGCCATTGATATTTCAAGTAATGCTATAGAAGCTGCAAAAAAGAACGCTGAGATCAATAATGTTTCTGACAGACTTGAATTTATCTGCGCTGATATATTCAGTGATCCTTTAGGCGATAAAAAATTTGATATAATAATTTCAAACCCACCGTATATACGCACAGACGTTCTCGACTCTCTTGATGAATACGTAAAAAAAGAACCCGTAATAGCTCTTGACGGCGGAGATGACGGTATGATGTTTTACAATTATATCGTTACTAACTGCAAAAAGAACCTGAAACAAAACGGCATATTTATTTTTGAAATAGGCTATGATCAGGAAGATAGCATAAAACTATTGGCAAAGCAAAACGGCTTTGACTGTGAAATTACAAAAGACTACTCGGGCAACCCCCGTGTTGCTTTATTAAAATAATATATTTCTTTGGAGGAAATATGAAAAGATCAATAAAATTACTCAGTTTAATACTTGCTCTCATTATGTCAGCATCTATTCTTACAGGATGCTTCGGAAGAAGAAAAGGCGAGCCCCCTGTTTCAACATCCGATAAAAGGGTTGTTATGACACTCGGTGGATACAACGTTACTTACGATTTTTACAGATATCTTTTCCTTAACACAAAAGACTATCTTTCTGACGGCGATAAAGACTTCTGGACAAAAGAAGGCAATGACGTTGAAATGGTAAAGAAATATATTATTGATTCGCTCAATGATACTTATGCAATGTTTACTCTTGCAGATAAATATGAAATTACTCTTCCCGACGAAGAAAAGAGTTATATTGATAATATGATCCAGCAGAGCAAGGGCACGATGACTGATGAGGAATTCAAGAAATCTCTTGCAGAAAGCTATATGACACCTGAATTATATAGATTTATTCTTGAAGTACAGCAGCTCGAAATTTTGGTATACAATCACATTATTGCAGAAGACAGCGGTATTATTTTTGCAGATGACAAAACGGTAAAAAAAGCAGTAAGTGAAGATTTTGTAAGAGCAACTCATATACTTTTCTTAATTGAAGACGAAGAAGGAAAAACTGAAAAGAAGGAATTAGCCGATCAGCTTCTCCAAAGACTTAAAAACGGCGAAGACTTTGAAGCTTTAAAAGAAGAATACAGTGAAGATACCGGCCTTAAGGGCAATACCGACGGATATTACTTCTTGCGTGGCGTATACGATAAAGCCTTTGAAGATGCAGCGTTTAATCTCAAAGAAGGCGAAATAAGTGAAGTTGTTACAAGTGATCTCGGATATCACATTATAAAAAGACTTCCCATTGATGATAAATACGTTGACGACAACCTCGAGGATCTTCGTTCTCAGTATTTAACTTCAAAGTATTATGAAATAATCGAAGAAACGTATAAGGATTTTGAGGCAAGCTATAAAAAGGATTACTCTGACATTAAGCTTGATTCCTTCAACTGATGTGTATGAGCGAATTTATTAAGGGTACTATAATAAAAGGGCTCGGCGGTCTTTACGAAATATTGACCGAAGACGGAAACAGAATAAACTGCAAGGCAAAGGGGTCTTTCAGACACGAAAAAATAACGCCCTATGCAGGCGACAACGTTATAGTTAAGCAAACGGACAACGGCGCTGTTATAGAAGAAATAACAGACAGAAAAAACAATCTAATCCGTCCGCCCGTCGCAAATATTGATATATTATTTGTAATCATCGCGGCGGCGAAACCCTCTCCCATATTGGCTATCACCGACAAGCTTATTTCGATTGCCGAATTTAACAAAATCGAGCCGGTGATTATCGTAAGCAAGACCGACCTTGACGGTGCGGAGGCTGAACGAATTGCCGATATATACAGAAGATCAGGCTTTACTGTGTTTACGTCAAGCATTGACAGCGACAAGAAATCTCTCACCGAATTCGTAAAGCAATACGCAAACGGAAAGATCTCCGCATTTGCAGGAGCGTCGGGCGTTGGAAAATCAACGGTCATTAACGCTCTATTTCCCAAGCTTTCACTTGAAACGGGTGACGTTAGCCATAAGACCGAAAGGGGTAAGCATACAACAAGACACGTTGAGCTTTTCGGACTCGACTATTTGACAGACGATGAGAATATGACCGGTTACATAGCCGATACTCCGGGATTCAGTCTTATTGATTTTACAAGATTTGACTTTTATAAAAAGGACGACCTTGTGTACACGTTCAGAGAATTTGACGACTATCTCGGCACTTGTAAATATACAAAATGCTCACACACAACCGAGGACGGCTGTAAGATCATCGAGGCTGTCAATAACGGAATTATCCCAAAAGAAAGACACGACAGCTATATTGAAATTTACAACACAATAAAAAATAAACACGATTGGGATTAAGTAAAATAAAAACGGATGCAATAAGCATCCGTTTTTTTATTTCTTTTTGTTATAATGCTTTTTCGGCTTTTTCTTCTTAACGGAAAAACCGAAGTTACCAATCTTCTTACCAAGCTCAAAATATTCGCCGTGAGCAAAAGCGCACAGCTTCGCTTTTTCAAGATGAAGCTTACCATCCTCGCCAAGCAAGCTTTCGTCAACGTTTATGGCAGTTATATCAGCAATAAACATATGATGCGAACCAAGCTCAACTATATCAGTTACCTTACATTCAAGATTCATAGGACATTCTTCGATCAAAGGACATTCAACCGTCTCAGCCTTAGCTTTTGTAAGCTTGCATTTTTCAAATTTGTCAACCTTTGCACCCGTATATATCCCGCAATAGTCCGCTTCCTTTACAAGCGAAGAGGGGGTAAGATTTATGACAAATTCTTTTGTTGACTTAATCATCTCAAAAGAGTGTCTTTGCGGTCTTACAGATATATAAGTTTTCGGAGGATTTG
This sequence comes from Oscillospiraceae bacterium, assembly GCA_015065045.1. Taxonomy (GTDB): domain Bacteria; phylum Bacillota; class Clostridia; order Oscillospirales; family CAG-272; genus RGIG1995. The sequence goes on from SVRB01000003.1 coordinate 30,422, forward strand.
AATTAAGTATTCCCGTCCATGCGATCGTGATAATATTAGAATTATCCATATCACCGCACGATACCATAACAGGCGGAACGGGTGCTAAAAGAGTACCGCCCTTCCAAACAACCTTACTCAATTTATTTTATCCTTTCTTTTGCTGAACAGCAAGATCAACAAGCTTATCAATAAGATTTGTATACGTATATCCGCTATGTATTGCCATTTTGGGATAGAGACTTATTGAAGTGAAACCGGGAAGCGTATTTATTTCATTAAATACGATTCTCTCTTCCTCTCCGCACACGAAGAAATCAACTCTTGAAAGACCCTTGCAGTCAAGTGTCTTGAAGATCTTTTCTGCTGTATTTTTCAAATTTATCCAGGTTTCTTCTTTTACCTTCGCAGGAATCTGGTTTGTTGACGTGCCGTTATTGTACTTGTCATCGTAGTCATAGAAATCAGCATCAGAAATAATCTCACCGCAAGTGAGCGCAACAGGATCTTCGTTGCCGATCACAGCGACCTCTACTTCTCTGCCGACTATGGCTTCTTCAATAAGAATCTTACCGTCAAACTTTTCGGCATTTTCGATTGCAGCTTTTAATTCAGTATCGTTTCTTGCCTTTGACACTCCAACAGATGAACCTGAGTTTGCAGGTTTAACGAAAACGGGATAACCAAGTTTTTCCTCAACATCGCTCTTAATAGCGTCAAATTCGTTTGCAACCTGACCTTTTAAAACGTAAACGCATTTTGCAAGAGGGATATCGTAGTTTTCGAGAAGCATTTTTGTAAACGCTTTATCCATACATACTGCAGATGATGCGCATCCGGGGCCAACGTATCCAACACCACTCATATCGAGCATACCCTGAAGTCTTCCGTCCTCGCAGTACGCTCCGTGCATAACGGGAAATACAGCGTCAACAGCCACTCTTTCAGCTTTGCCGTCAGCGTCTACAGCATATACGGCATGATCGCCGAAGCTCGTGGAAAAGAGTGCTTTTTTAAGGAACGCGCTATCATTTGCCCAAGTGTTGTTTAATATATTTTCGTCAGCGCCACTATACAAGTACATCTTACCGTCTCTTGTTATGCCCACTCTTGAAATATTGTACTTTTCTCTGTCAATGTTTGAAAGAACAGAATAAGAAGACTTTAAGGAAACCTCATATTCTGTGGAATTTCCACCAAACATTATGCACAAATTTATTTTTTTCTCCATTACAAATCATCTCCGTAAATATCGTATATAATACCATATTATTCTATCATAACCCGATATGTTTGTCAATAAATCCATACCATAAGTTATAATACGGGAGGAGCAAGCCCCTCCCCTACCAATATCAATATTTTCTCATAAAGCAATAAATCTTCCACATACCAGGGAGGGTTCCGAGGGAGGAAATCCCTCGGCCGTTTGAAAGGGTGGGGTCAGGGGGAGGGGAGGATCGGAACTCCCCTCCCTTGTGCCTTCTTTGGTTACTTTCTTGACACGCAAGAAAGTAACGTAAAAAAAGAAAAGATAATATTATTTTGACAAATAATACATCTTAGAAAAAAAGAAAAAAGCTGACGCTTTTTTCGAAGGAGCACAAAAAGTCAGGAGCTTCGCTCCCGAACCCACACCAAAGATGCTTTTTGAAAAAAGCACCTTTGGAATCCGCAAAAACTTTAATACTTTATTATTTTTGCAAAAACTATAAATAGGCAAATTATCACATAAAAATAATCCCCTTTAAATAAAGGGGACTATTTTTATTTAATTCTTTTCGTAGACAATAACACCATTGTCTGCTTTTGCTGTAACCGTATCACCTGTCTTGATCTTGCCTTCAAGCATTTCCGTAGAAAAGCTATCTTCAATCAACCTCTGGATCGTGCGTCGCAAGGGACGCGCTCCAAATGACGGATCAAATCCCTCTTTTGATACAAGCTTTGTTACGCTTTCATCAAACGTAATATCGACACCGATAGCCTCTATTCTCTTGCCTATCTCTCTAAGCATAATGCCGGAAATTCTTTCAATATCCTCGCCCACAAGCTTATTGAATATAACGATCTCATCAATACGATTTATGAATTCAGGCCTGAACGTTTGCTTAAGATGCGACATAAGCAAGCTCTTGACATCAGCCTTCTCTTTTTCTGTATTTTCTGCCGATGCAAAACCAAGGCTTCTCTTTGTTTCAAGCGCAGATGCGCCTACGTTTGAAGTCATAATGATTACCGTATTTTTAAAATCAACTCGTCTTCCCTGAGAATCGGTCAATATTCCGTCCTCAAGCACCTGCAAAAGCATATTAAACACGTCGGGATGTGCTTTTTCAATCTCGTCAAACAAGACGACCGAATAAGGCTTACGTCGTATTTTTTCGGTAAGCTGTCCGCCCTCGTCGTATCCTACGTATCCGGGAGGAGAGCCTATAAGCTTTGATACGCTGTGTTTTTCCATATATTCAGACATATCAATTCTTATCATAGCGTTTTCGTCACCGAAAAGTATATCCGCCAAAGCCTTTGTAAGCTCTGTCTTACCAACACCCGTAGGACCTAAAAACAGAAAGCTTCCCATAGGTCTCTTTGGATCTTTAAGTCCCATTCTGCCTCGTCTTATGGCTCTTGAAACTGCAGAAACAGCATCGTCCTGACCGATTATTCTTGCTTTAAGAATACTTTCAAGCTTCAATAATTTTTCGCTTTCTTCCTCAGCAAGCTTCTTAACGGGAATTCCCGTCCAAAGAGTAACTATGTCGGCAATATCCTCTTTTGTTAAGCTCAAAGTCTCTCCGCCCAATTTTTCTTTCCAAGCAGTCTTATTCTTTTCATATTCTTCGCGAAGCTCTTTTTCTTTATCACGCAAGCTTGCTGCCTTTTCGAAATCCTGCGCCTTTATTGCCTCTTCCTTTTCCGATGATATGTTCTTCAAATCTTCCTCTATCATCTTTATATCGGAAGGCATCGTATAGTTATTTATTCTCTTTTTCGACGCCGCCTCGTCAATTAAATCTATCGCCTTATCGGGAAGGTATCTATCGTTTATATAGCGTGTCGACAGCTTAACTGCTTCCTCGATACACTCATCGGGGATTTTTACTTTGTGGTGGGATTCATACTTATCTCTAAGCCCCTTGAGTATCAATACAGCCTCTTCCTTTGTCGGCTCGCCAACCATAACCGACTGAAAACGTCTCTCAAGCGCCGAATCCTTTTCTATATGCTTTCTGTATTCCTCGA